>JAEUWB010000054.1 GCA_016786595.1 bacterium
CCTCAAGCAAACTCTCGTGTTTAACATGAATTTGAAAATCATTCCCCACTTGAGCTTTGAGCTTCAAAGCTGCTTGCTCGTTGCTGACAGCTAAATCTCGAAGCTTAAACTCGCGCGCCAAACTTAAGAGCTCATCAGTTCTAGTATGGGCAGAAATACCCACGACAGTAAATTTATCTTGATTGCGTCGAATCACATCTAAGGTTGAACGTCCAATCGAACCTGTCGCACCAAGAATAATGACTTTGCACTGATTCATGAGAAAATTTTACCAACTGATAAAATGCACTAGTGGTGCAGCAAAGAGCAGTCCATCGATGCGATCTAGTAGTCCGCCATGTCCAGGCAAGATTGCACCTGAATCCTTCACGCCAAACAAACGCTTAATAGCTGATTCAAATAAATCGCCAACAATTGCGGCAGCACTAGCGGCAAAGCTGAGCAAGAGCAGTAACCAAAACGTGCTCACCGGTGCTAAATACTCACCGCAAATCACTCCCAGCAGAGTTCCGAGAATCAAGCCCCCCAGAGCTCCACTAATGGTTTTTTGCGGACTAATGCGCAAAGCGAGCTTCGGTCCTCCAATCCGCGAACCAACAAAATACGCTCCCGTATCGGTTGCAGTTACTATGGCAAAGAGCCAAATTAAAGCTTGTGTCGCATGCGGAGTCAGTGTTGTGGCAACAAAAATCGAACCTAATACGCCAATATAGCAAAAACCAATCAAGGCCGGCATCAGCACTTCAGCAATTGTTTCATCTTGCTTCAGACGTTCAGTCATTAAACAAATCACGGCGGCAAGTAAAAGTAGTGGGATCGCTAGCATGAACGCGGGAAGTTGATTGGAAAATAAATAGAGTAGCAGAAAATTCGGGAAACTATAGAGTAAAGCTTCGCGCTTCAGCACTGGGCTAGAAAAGTTACAAAACTCTTGGTGAATCAGTGCAAAAATGACCACCGCCGCTGACCACATCGCAAAACGCCCAGCATAAAGAATTGCAGCTAAGAGTAGTAATAAAGCTGTCGCCGTAAAGACACGCTGCGCCATTATTTACCTTCGGCTTTAAGCTTTGCGCTGCGGATTTGTTCTGAAGTTTGACCAAAGCGGCGTTCACGCTGGGCATACTCTTCAAGCGTGCGATCGAGCACAGCTTCACTGAAATCAGGCCAGTACTCAGGAACGACTACGAGTTCCGCATAAGCAATTTGCCAGAGTAAAAAATTTGAAACGCGCATTTCTCCACTGGTGCGGATTAGTAATTCAGGATCGGGAATACCTGCCGTCCAGAGCTCTGCAGAAAAATCTTCCGCACTAAAGTCCTCTGCTAATTCGCCCACTTGGACGCGCTTAATGATGCGCCGTGTGGCATTTAATAGCTCTTCTCGCGCGCCATAACTAACAGCTAAAATCAAATCCAGCGTAGAATTTTCTTTTGTCTCGGCTAAGTTACGCTCGAGTCTTGTGCGCACCGCCCAGGGCAGCCGTGACAAGTCTCCAACTGCACGCAAACGAATGCGATTGTCCTTCAATAAACTTCGTTCTGAGTCGAGGTATAATTGGAAGAGTTCCATCAAACTAGTAACTTCTTCGGTAGAGCGATTCCAATTTTCAGTGGAAAAACTATAGAGTGTCAGGTAGCGCACTCCGCGCTTAACGCAGGCTTCGACAATACGGCGCACATTTTTGGCGCCTTCCTTGTGGCCCTCAAAGCGCTTAAGTCCACGCTCTTCGGCCCAACGGCCATTTCCGTCCATGATAATGGCAATATGTTGGGGTAGTTGCGGAGCAGCTGGCATGAATTAACTTCGATTCTTATGTCTCAAGAATTTCTTTTTCTTTGATTGCAAGTAGTTTATCAACTTCGGCAATATGCATATCAGTTAATTTTTGCACACGATCTTGTCCGCGTTTAGAATCGTCTTTAGTCAGGCTGGAATCTTTTTCTAATTTCTTGATCGCATCATTGGCATCACGTCGGTGGTTGCGGATCGAAACGCGGATTTCCTCTGCCATCTTGTGCAAATGCTTTACTAAGTCGCGGCGTGTTTCCTCGGTAAGCGGTGGAACGACGATGCGAATCACGTTACCTTCACGCACGGCGTTAAATCCTAAACCTGCAATGTTAATTGCTTTTTCTACTGCTTGTCCGGCACTGGCATCATAAATCTGCACTGTAATCAGGCGGGGCTCTGGAGCTGAAATCTGGCCCAATGATTGCAATGGCGTTCTTGAGCCGTAGTAATCAACAGTAATGCCTTCAAGGATTGAAGGGTTAGCGCGGCCAGTTTTAACTTTTTGCAAGTCACGCTTAAAAGCTTCAATCGTTTGCTTAGATTGACTATCATGTTTAGAGATAATTGCTTCCATTTTATTAATCCCTCAATTCGTCACTAATGTACCTACGTCGGCATCTTTCATCACGCGTGGAATATTTCCCACTTGGTTCAGGTTAAAAACACGAATCGGAATATTTTCTTCCATGCAAAGTGAAATCGCTGTTGCGTCCATGACTTCAAGTTGATTTTTTAAAGCATCAAGAAAAGTAATCTTGTCGTAGCGTTTCGCTTGAGGATTCTTAACCGGATCGCTATCGTAAATACCATCAACCTTTGTCGCTTTGAGAATTACCTGCGCTTCGATTTCCTTAGCACGTAGCGCTGCTGCTGTGTCAGTTGTAAAAAATGGGTTACCAGTACCACAAGCAAAAATCACAACGCGACCCTTTTCGAGGTGACGCTTTGCTTTGCGTGTAATAAATGGTTCGCAGATTGCGTTCATTGCGATTGCCGACATGACGCGCGTCATTACATTTAAATGTTCGAGGGCATCTTGTAAGGCTAGTGAATTAATCACCGTGGCAAGCATACCCATATAGTCAGCAGAAACTCGGTCCATTCCCTGCGCGCTGGCCTGTAAGCCGCGAAAAATATTTCCCCCGCCAATCACAACTGCAACTTGAATGCCGTCGCGATAAACTTCTGAGATTTCAGAGGCAAGCCGTTTAATTACCTGTGGCTGAATTCCGTAGCCATTGTCACCGGCTAGCGCTTCACCACTTAATTTAAGAAGTATTCGTTTATAAAGCATAGTAAACCTTTAATTGATAAAACGGGCTTACTATAGCGCTTCGTTCGTAGAGAAGAAAGCGAAATTAGCTTAAGTAATTTCGCCTTAATTACTATTGAGCGCTTGATTTCTCGCCCGTAGTTGCCTCGAGTTCCTCTCCAAGCTCAAAACGTATGAAGCGGCGTAGCACAACTTTTTCTCCAACTTTTGCGCTATGCTCATTGAGCATGGAGCCGATTGTGCGTTTGCCTTGCGGATCACGCGCATCAAGTTGCTCGACTAAACAATTTTCTGTGAAAAACTTTTCTAGTCGACCAGTCACAATTTTATCAGCCATTTTTTCTTGTTCTGGCTTAAGTTGACTGCGAAAAATTTCTGACTCCTTGGCAATTACGTTGGCGGGCACTGATTCACGGTCGAGAAAGCGTGGTTTTGCCCAGGCAACGTGCATGGCCACAGCATTAGCAAGTTCTGTGAACTCGGCATTACGTGCTACGAAATCTGTTTCGCAGTTGAGTTCAAGCATTACCCCAACGCGGCCGCCAGTATGCAAATATGTATGCACAGTGCCCTCGCGTGCATCTTTCGTAGCGCGTTTAGAAATATCCTTTAGTCCTTTCTTACGTAGATACTCGATTGCCTTATCGAGGTCGCCGGAGCTTTCTTGGAGTGCCTTTTTACAATCCATCATGCCCGCGTTAGTTTTATCTCTTAATTCACGAACTAGTTGTGCACTAATTTCAGTCATGGTCCCTCTTTTAATTTTAAGTTTGTTGTCTGCTTAGATTTTTATATATTTAATCGCTATTCTTCTCTCGACAAGCTTCACTGCTTAACGAATTTTTACAATCTCTCTTTACAGTCTCGCTTTAATCAACACTGTAGTGCTTACCTGCGTAGCAGGTTCGTTTTCCTTGGTCTTACCTTTCTTTTTCGTAAAAGAAAGGTAAGGAAGAATTTAAGCGACTGGAGTTTTATCTAAACCGGAGTCCGAGTTAACTTCGTCGCTTTTTCCGCGCATGATTTGTGCGCGTTCGCTGTAGATCGAGCGGCCTTCGTTGACGGCATCGCCGACAGCTTGGCAGAACAAGCGAATTGCGCGAGTTGCATCATCGTTTGAAGGGATTGGGTAGTCGATCACGTCAGGGTCACAGTTAGTGTCAACCAGGGCGACTACTGGAATATCCAAGCGATGCGCTTCTTTCACGGCGATTTCTTCACGCTTAGTATCAATCACGAAAACTAGCTTTGGTGGGGCATACATTTCGCGGATACCGCCAAGAGAGAATTCGAGCTTGACGATCTCGCGCTCCATTAAAAGTAGTTCTTTTTTGGTATATTTGCGACGTTCGGTTTCGTCAGCAAGTAGCGCTTCGAGTTTTTTCAAGCGTTCGATACTGTTGCGAATAGTTGAAAAGTTAGTGATCATTCCACCAAGCCAGCGACGTGCGACATAGAAAGCGCCGCAACGCTTAGCTTCTTCGATGATTACATCTTGGGCTTGTTTTTTAGTGCCGACAAAAAGCACTGAACCACCACGACTTGTTGTATCGACGATGACTTTGCGCGCGTATTGCCAACACTGTAATGTCTTGGGCAGATTAATAATATGGATGCCATTCTTTACTGCGTAGAGATATGGAGCCATGCGCGGATTCCAGCGCGAGGTTTGGTGTCCGAAGTGTACACCGGCTTGTAGAAGTGTCTGCAAGCTGACTTCGACTGGAGCGCGATCTGCATCAGCATTGGTTGCGCCGCTATGCATTTCGCCGCGAGCATTTGCGGCTGAGTTTCCTTGGCTCATGCGACTTGCGTCAGCTGAACCTTCAAATATTGTTTGTTCCACGTTCAATTCTCCTCTTGGTTAAGCCACCCTTAAGCCAAAAATACCGATACGGCATAGTTTATGAACGTCTCAGGTTTTCTGGTCTGAACGTATCTTAAACTTGCATCACCAAGAGCTGGCTAAAGGTGCGATATAAAGTGGGGCGATTGATAACTCAAAGGAAGGAGATGATCAACTTTTAGCCCCACTGATATAGGGGGCAAGCCCCCTGAACTGTTTAATTCCAGAGATTCTACCCTATTTTAGTGCCCAAACGCAAGTTTTTATTGATAAAAAACGCGCTGTTAGAAGCAGAGATTATTAGCTAGGATCATTCGATTACGACTATATAATGAGCACAGAAGAAACCCCAAAAACGAAGCCATCCCTTTTTAAGGCCTCAGGTAGTGTCGGATTATCGACGCTATTGAGCCGTGTTCTGGGGCTTTTTAGGGATATGTTAATTGCTAAGACGTTCGGGGCTGGCGCTCAGACTGATGCGTTTTTTGTTGCATTTAGAATTCCCAATTTATTGCGTTCGTTACTTGCGGAAGGTTCGCTTTCGACGGCGTTTATGCCAGTGCTAGCAGAGGAAGAGCGTAAGTCGCACGAGGCAGCCGTGCAAGCTGTGCGGGCGATTTTATCGTTTATGACGATTATTACGATTGTACTTTCAATTATTGGAATGTTTTATGCCAAAGAGCTGACGTTGTTATTTGCACCTGGTTTTGGGGAAGGCACTGCAAAGACGGAGCTAGCTTCATATTTACTACGGATTATGTTTCCGTATCTTGTGCTGGTTACGTTGCTGGCGTTGGCCGGAGGGGTATTAAACGCGCATGGTTCGTTTGCCTTACCAGCGCTTGGACCGGCGATCATGAATCTTGTGATGTTGATCTCAATGCTTTTAATTCCAGGGAATGCTGGGATTGAGGCTTTGGCTTGGTCAGTCTTGTTGGGGGGAGTGATTGCGTTAGCGCCGCAGGTCTATCTAACGTATCGAAAAGGGTTTTCGTTGCGCTGGGCCTCGCCTTTGAGTAATCCGGCAGTGGGCAAAGTCTGCAAGTTAATGTTGCCTGCGGTATTTAGTTCTTCGCTGTATCAAATATTAATTTTCATTAACACCCTACTTGCTTCGCTTTTAATTGAGCGGAGTATTTCCTGGTTATTTTACGCTGACCGTCTATTTCAATTTCCGATTGGCGTTTTTTCTTTAGCGATTGCTACTGCCTTGCTGCCTTCACTTTCACGGCGTGCAGCTGCTGGCGACATACAAGGTTTAGGGGATGAAATTTGCGGGGCTTTGCGTTGGACAGTTTTTATTGCAGCGCCAGCGACTGCAGGTTTAATTATTCTTGGCGAACCGATTATTCGGACGCTTTTTGAGCGGGGTCAGTTTAGTGCATATGATACGACGCAGTCGGCGCGAGCGCTTGTGGCTTATTGCATTGGAATTATTCCTGCAAGTTGTCAGAGTATTTTGATTCGATCATTCTTGGCGCAAAAGCGCGTTGGTGTGGCAACGGCGATCAATTCAGCAAGTGTGGTGGTAAATATTCTGCTGGCCTTGATGCTGCTTGGTCCGGCACAGACTGAAAGCGTAACGCTACTTTCTAAATATTTGGCGAGTTTTGCTGAAGCGTTAAATTTATTACCGCTTGGTCATGTTGGACTTGCGCTGGCTTGGAGTCTGGCGACTTGGTTTGCCTGTATTTTATCGGCGCTAATGCTGCGAAAGGTTGGGGTTAAGCTTAACCTGGCTGAGTTATTGCATTCCTTTTCACGAACTTTTGTGGCGACAAATGCGATGTCTGCGGCTTTAATTACGTTAATGCGGTTGGATGCACCGTCAGTGTTTTTGGTATTTATTGGGATTCCCTTAGGCGCGATAATTTACTGGGCGAGTGGATTAATGCTAAACTCGAGTGAGAGTTTAGCGACGAAAGAAGTTAGTTATGAGTATCTGAGAAAATGGAAAAGAAAAAACTAAATCAAGCGGTAGGTGCGGCGGCGGACATGAGTTTTGCTGAGTTTTCGCGGAGCGTGATTGCGGCGGCGAAAACTGATGCTGAGCGGATTCTCGATGCGGCTGAAGCTGAGGGGGCGCGGCTGATTGAGGCGGGTCAAGTCAAGGTGCAGGCTGATGCTCTGCATGAGCTTGGGAAATTAATTGCGAATTTTAAGGTTTTGGAGAGAAATTTTCTGATTGAGCAAATCAAGCGATTTTCGGAATTAAGTTTGGAGGTAGCGGCGGAAGTAATTGGAGAGGAGTTAGTTACGAATCCAGCTAGTCTAAAGAGTCGGATGGAGAGGGCATATCGGATGTTGCCGAGTGGCAATGTCTCGATTCGGATTGTTGTGGCTGATGAGGATCGAAGTTATGCTGAGGAGTTTGTTACGAGTCTGGGGGGGACGAAATTTCTGAGTGTAGAGACGAGTGCTGCGATGCCGCGGGGCAGTGCTGAATTTCAAATTGGGGGGAGTTCGATTATTCTTTCGATAGCGGATCATTTTTCGAGGATCAAGGCTGAGATTCTCTCCTTATAGCTATCCGATTTGGCACTCTATTTCCTATCCCTATTTGGTATGGGGTCTATTTGGTATGGGGTTACTTTTTTCAAACCACAAAGCAACATAGAGCCAAGAACGGCCGAAAATACTTATGTAAGCAAACTCATACATAAGGAGGCTCGTATGCCTAAAAACCCCAAGTGTTTTTTTAACAATACCGTCATAGAACTCTGCAGTAGCATTCAAGAAGGTCTACCTCTAGCAACAACAGCATATCTTGCTGTAATCATTGAGGGAATTTTAGCAGCCGCAGCTAAGCAGTGTCCAGTAACCATTTGTCACTACATGTTCATGGGAAACCATTTCCATCTCATTGCAATCGTAAATAATCCTGAAGATGTGCCTAGGTTCATGCGGTATATCAAATGTGAACTTAGCCACGCGATTAACCGGCTATTGGGCCGAAGTCAGCGTAACGTCTGGGTTTCTGATTATGACTCAATAGTGATACTTGATTTAAGAAAAGCCCTAGAAAGGATTGCATATCTTTACCTAAATCCTGTCAGCGCAGATTTAGTCGAAAAAGTCTCTGAATATCCGGGAGTCTCGAGTTATCAGGCCTTACTCAAAGGCCAAATGACTAAATCGTGCAAGAATGTTTCAAGAGATGCCATTCTACCGTTACCAGAAGCTGAAATGAGTTTAGCAGCTCAGGCAGACTTTGCCGATTCGCTACTTAAGGGTAAGGGGAAGAAATATTCACTAACCGTATCACCGTGGGCTTTCTTAGCTTGCTTTAAGCGAGCTGATAATACTAGCGTTAAGCACTTCAAGGAAGAACTACTGAAGACCATAAGCGATCGCGAACATGGGCAAAAAATTAGACGCAAGCGGCCGGTCTTAGGGGCGCATGCACTCAAACTTCGAAGCATCAAAACTAGTTATTCATCCAAACGTTCAGGTCTAAAAATGTTTTGTATTTCTTCGAACGCTGAACTTAGAACAGCCTTTATTACTTGGTTCAAAGATCGTGTTGTGTTCGCTCGTGAAGCATTCTTGGCATGGAAATTTGGTAACTTTCAGCTAAGACCTCCTCCAGGCTTTTTTTCGCCAGGTGGGAGTCTCCTAGCAAGCGCACTCCTACCTTTCCAAATCGCATAAGCGGCTTGATGAATCCTTACTGTGAAAAAAAGCTGAACGCTTAGATAGACAGATTTGTCTAAATTTCCTTATTTACTTGGTATTTTTGTAGCTTATCAGTTGCTAGATACTAAAAATCGGGGGAATTGCACGTTCATAAGTGGAAAGTCTGTGCTTCTTCAGGGCAGGATTGAGAAATTATGCTACATTTAACACTTTGCTCTAGTAGGAACCCCATACCTAGTAGGATCCAGCGGTAAAGTCTACAAGTCCGCAACTTGCGAACCATCTAAAAGTTTTCGCGCCGTCACCACCAACTCCTCCAACCGCACCGGCTTCGACAAACAACGATCCACCCCCTGCTTAAGAAATCGCTCGATATCAAAAACAAACGCCTTGGAACTCAAAAGTATAATCGGCAATGTCGACGTTTTTGGATTTGACCGCAAAACCCCCACAAGATCCTGCGCACCACTCGCCAAATCTCCCTCAATCACCGCAAGCTTAAAACTAGACTCCCGCAAAAGCTTGATCACCTCAGGCGGCGTTTTCGCAGTAAGCACAGTATATCCATTCTTTCCCAAATACTGCTGCAACAACTTCGCTTCGTCCACATCCGCATCTGCCAATAAAATAGTCTCCCCATTCCCCTGCCGCAAACTCGCAACCTGATCACTCTCCACTGCAAGCATCGTTTGCGTTGTTTGATCTTTACTTGCTAAATCCTCTGCAGGTAGAATCAAATAAAACGTCGAGCCCCTTCCTTCCTCAGACTCAAATCCAACCATTCCCTTATTCACTTCAGCTAAACTTTTAGTTAAAGGCATTCCCAAGCCAGTCCCCTGCTGCTGGTTCGAGTAAGCATTGTCCACCCGCTCAAAAGCAGCAAAAACTTTATGTTTCTCCTTTTCCGCAATACCAACACCTGAATCTTTAACTGCAATTTTCACTCTATTTCCCGGAGATCTCTCAGCGGAAAGCGTAATACTGCCTCCATTCGGAGTATATTTAATTGCGTTGGTTAAGAAGTTAATCAGCATCTGACGAATGTGACGCTTATCGCAAATTACAGCAAGATTCGCCTCAGCTTCTAACACCTCAAGTTTATGCCCTTTCGCAACCGCCTGTGAACGCACAACCAACGCCAAATCGTCAAGCAGCCCTCGCACCTCCATACTTACAGCTTGTGGAGTAATCGTCCCCGACTCGGCCTTGGCGTAATCAAGCACATCGTTCACTAAGTCAAGCAGATGTTCGCTATTTTTACGCACCATTTCCAATGTCGACTTTTGATCCTCATTCAACTCTCCAGTTAAGCCATTAATCATTACCTCCGTGGCATTTAAGACAATTCCCAATGGCCCACGAATCTCATGACTTAGATTTGCAAGAAATCCAGTCTTCGCTTTAAGCGACTCATCCCCGATTCTACGCATCCGCAATAGTTCATTGGTAAAACGCGCATCCGCCAAAAGAATCCCCCCTTGCAAGGCAAGCAATTTAATAACTTGCAAATCAGCATCAGAAATCACCCGATCCCGTTGAAATTCAACACTGAGCATTCCGAAATTAGTTCCGGCAAAATTCACTGATTCAGTCTTGACACTCGCATCCTCATCCAAGTCACTGGCAGCCTCAACCAGCATCGCCTGTCCACGTAAAGTTTTTGGGTAGCCCGCAAGCAAGACCTGGGAATAAAGTCCTGTAGCACGATCAAAAAGCGCAAGTTCAATAGCTTGAGCTTTAAGTTCACGCAGTCCCGTGTTAATAATTTTTCGTAAGTGGTCCCCCAAAGCTTTTTCGTCAGTGAGTTGGCGTTTCTCCCAGAAAGCAAAACTCGTGCGGTTGAACCGCCCATACTCACGCAGTAAATGTCGCAACTGACTTTCAATATCAATTGAATTTGATTGCAGGTTAAGTCGCGAGAGAACCTTATCAATCGCCGCAGTGACACGTTCTTCAAGTTGGATATAGAGCGCAACTCCAAACCAACCTAAAAAATTTAATATCGCCAGTAATAGCACCAGCCGATCGGAAGAATGCTTTAGCGCATAGGCAACCGGAAAGACGCCTAGCGTCAGACAAATTGCGCCTGAGATAAAAAATAGAAACTTCCTCACAATCCTTAATAATCCTTCATACTTATATACGACAGATCGCCTACCTTAGCTTAAGCAAGATGTGAATTGCGAAATATACGATGTGATTCTAATAAGTTATCTATGAAAACTAATCCAAATACAATTCTTTGTTCACCTGATTTTTTAAAAGAAAATAAAAAGGGGCGCATCACATATACTCAAGCGCAGTGGATTGAAGGTTTGATTGATACTGGATTTGGTTTGATGGTTTTTAGTTATAGCGTTCTTTTCCCATTATTAATTCTACTTCCTGCCTATATCGTTTTCAAACGCAATCAATCGACAATGCAAGTATTTGATCATTACTTATGGTGGGTATTTGGATTTTTTTGTTTAGCCTTCCCGCTTGGCCTAGCGATTGGATACAGCAAACGGCGCGCGATTAAAATGGATTTAAATGCCGGACTAGTTGCCCAAGGCTTCGGAGAAGTCAGACTTTCAGGCAAAGCGCTGCATGCCTTGATTGAGGGACGCGAACTCAAAGCAATTGAAGGTGCCTATAAAATAAACCTCCCACCAGGTCGCTATCAATTTTTTTTCCTCCCGCGATCAAGATATTTACTATCTGCAGACAAACTCGACCGCAACGATAAAACAAACGAAGAATTAATTACTCTGCTCAATCAAGCTTACCACGTCGATCGCGCAACCTTGCAACAAAATCAAGCCCAGAAACTTTCGGCCAAACAGCGCATCCGCACCTTAAATGATCTCTTACTTCAACTCTGCAGCGTTATTTTATTTATATTTTTAATCTGTGCTGTTTTATATTTCATACCAGTCAATCAACTAAGTTTTAATCAACCCCAAAATATTAATCCTAAACTTTTCTGGGCTGGACTCAGCACAGCAGGACTTACTTTGATCGCCATACTTGGTTTCGGATTCCTTTCAGCGCTACGTGCTTGCAAGCTCTTTTTTGACCTAATTAATTCTCGAGTTGCCGCGATCGAGGGTATACTAGAAAAAGGTTGGGATTCTGAGACAAACGCAAATTATTTTTGGTTCAAAATCGGCACTGAACACTTTGAAGTTTCACGCTTTGTACATGACGTTGGTGTTGAAGGTATCAAGTACCGTGCCTACTATTTACCAAAAAGTAAAAAACTTGTCGGAATCGAACCCTTAGAACAAGCTGCGCTTACGTCAGATCTAGCATGATCAGCTCTAAGATCTACAGCCACACAGCACAACCCTAGAGCGTCAATTAATTATATCTTCGGTCTAATACCGATAATGATCCGGCTTATAGGGTCCTTCGATCTTCACACCTAAATACTCGGCTTGCTTCTCAGTTAGCTTGGTGAGCTTGACATTCAGCTTTTCGAGATGTAGGCGCGCGACTTGCTCATCAAGGTGCTTTGGCAACACATGCACGCCGACTGGATATTTATCGCGTTCAGTCCAGAGACTGATCTGCGCTAGCACTTGATTTGTAAATGAGCAGGACATCACAAAACTAGGATGCCCAGTTGCGCAACCTAAGTTTACGAGCCGACCTTCAGCTAAGAGAATGATTGATTTCCCGCTAGGCAATACAAAGCGGTCAACTTGCGGCTTGATGTTGATGCGTTTAATTCCCGAAGTTTGCATTAACCATGAAACTTCTATTTCCGAATCAAAGTGTCCAATATTACAAAGGATTGATTCATTTTTCATCAACTGCATGTGCTTGGCTGTCACGACATGATCGCATCCAGTCGCTGTGACAACGATATCAGCAAGCGGTGCAGCCTCTTCCATAGTGAGAACTTCAAACCCAGCCATGGCTGCTTGCAGCGCACAAATTGGGTCGATTTCTGTAATCAAAACACGCGCACCAAAACCACGCATTGACTGCGCGCAACCCTTACCAACATCTCCGTAGCCACAAATTACAACGGTTTTACCGGCAACCATAATATCCGTTGCACGTTTGATGCCATCAGCAAGCGATTCACGACAACCGTAGAGGTTGTCAAATTTAGATTTAGTGACCGAGTCATTTACGTTAATAGCTGGGCACTTAAGCTTACCCTCAGCCAACATACGATAGAGGCGATTTACTCCTGTTGTTGTTTCTTCAGAAATACCAACAATATCCTTAAGCATTTCTGGATATTTTTCGTGAACGACAATCGTTAAATCTCCACCGTCATCGAGGATCATATTTGGACCCTGGGTTGTGCCATTTGGACCAGAGAATTTTAGACTCTCTTCAACACACCACCAATATTCCTCTTCCGTTTCACCCTTCCAAGCAAATACTGGGATATTCTTTGCAGCGATCGCGGCAGCAGCGTGGTCTTGTGTCGAAAAGATATTACAGCTCGACCAACGCACAGCAGCGCCAAGTTCAATTAAAGTTTCAATTAAAACTGCAGTTTGAATGGTCATATGCAAGCAGCCCGCAATGCGCGCACCTTTGAGTGGTTGCTTTGCGCCGTATTGTTTACGCACAGCCATTAAGCCGGGCATTTCATTTTCTGCGAGTTCAATTTCCTTGCGACCCCATTCAGCAAGTGACATGTCTGCGACTTTATAATCGGTATGAAGATCTTGTTTCATGTGCTTTTCCTTATTTGTCATGCGCTGGGGAAACTACCTTAAAATCTCCACTTCACACAAGTCTTGCTTATTTGGGCTCTGACTTTGGTAAATCTGAGTATGCGCTAGGTATTAATTGTTTTCAGATTAAAGTCGAAGGATTCTCTAATGCTTCTTTCTCGCGCCGTGTGTTCGGCAGAGCTACCCTAACTGTTGGCAACAAATTTATAGCCCACCCCATGAACTGTCAGGATGTGGCGGGGGCGATCCGGAATGTCTTCTAGTTTTTGGCGCAGGCGTGCGATGAAGTTATCGACAGTGCGAGTTGTGGGGTAACTATTGTAGCCCCAAACTTGATCGAGGAGCACATCGCGAGAGACTGGAATATCTTCATTTTTTGCAAGAAACTTGAGCAGTTCAAATTCCTTGGCTGAGAGTTCGAGTTCCTGTTGGCCGCGGCGTGCGCGATAAGACTTAAAATCAATTTCAACAACACCAAAGTTAAGCTGTTCGACTGGTTTTTCTGTAGTCGGCGTAGCACTTTCTTGCTGTGGTCGGGCCTTAGCGCGGCGCAGTACAGCTTTAATGCGGGCGATTAGTTCTCGAATAGCAAAAGGTTTAGTGAGATAGTCATCGGCTCCAAGTTCGAGGCCTACAACTTTATCGATTTCGGCGCATTTCGCAGTAAGCATAATGACTGGGATATCGTCGCGGCTTGAGCGAATATTGCGACAGACTTCAAGCCCATCCATTTCTGGCATCATTACGTCAAGAATCACGAGATCGGGATTTTGAGCTTGGAATGCTTCAAGGCCGAGGCGGCCATTCTCGCAGGAGATCACTTCATAGCCTTCACATTTGAGGTTTTCTTCAAGACCCAGACGTACAACTTCCTCGTCTTCGATAAGAAGTATTTTAGTTGCTGTTGCCGTCATATGCTTTGGCTGTAGATAACGCTCTTAAGTTACTAGAATAAATGGAATATGTATATTAAGCAAGAATTTTAACTCAAAGCTAAATAATAAATTTTCGGACCAGATAACATCCGGAATAGTCTAAAAAATACGCTTTCTTCAGCACCTTCGACAAATCCCATAATCCCTTTTTTCTTCGGTGGGTATACAAGATGGGGCTTCTGATTAGGTTCACCAGCCTGAGTAAGAGCATCGTTTGCAGCGTCGTGCAAATCTCCGACGACATCAGCAAGTTTAAGTGCGACAGACTGCTCGCCAAGAATAATTCTTCCGTCGGCAAATTTTTTCACATCTTCAACCGGAATTTTGCGTGATTCTGAGATCACCTTAACAAACTGCTCATAAGTTTGGTTAATTAGACCTTGAATTAAGCTTTGATCGTCTTCTGTCATTTTGCGAAATGGCGAGCCGGTATCCTTGAAGCGACCGGACTTTACGATATTCATTTGGAATCCAAGTTTAGCAACAATTTCAGACACATTAGGCATCATCATAATCACGCCAATCGATCCGGTGAGTGTCCCATTTTGCGTATAAATCTTACGACAACCCATTGAGGCATAAAGTCCTCCCGAGGCGGCAATGTTTCCAAGTGAACAGATTACCGGCTTAACCGCATCAACGCGTTTAATCGCACGAAAGATTTCTTCGCTAGCGCCGACAGCGCCGCCGGGCGAATCAATTTTTACGACCAGCGCCTTGATCTCTTTATTTCTGGAAAAACGGTCCAAGTCTTTAATGATCTTTTTTGATTCCATAATCTCGCCACTAAGTTCAACAACGCCAACAGAGTGTGCAGGGACGATCCCGATTTTTCCGTCTTCATCTCCGCTCTGTGACAAGAAAAAAATACCTGAAGCTAAAGTGCCAACCAGAGCAAGAATCACAACACCGAGCACGCTCCAAGAAATAACCGTAATCCAGGAAAGACAAGAAAATAATTTTTTACCGAAACTCATATAAATAACTTAGAATAAGAAGCTTTGTTCAAATAATAAAACTCAGCTATGTAGACTAAATGTCGGCGTCGCAACAATCAAGCTCTAAATTTAGGGCATTTTTTCTAAGCATTATTGTCTTTTTATGGCTCTATCTACCGGTGCACAGCCGACCCTTTACCTCACGGGGCGAAGCACGAGAGGCAGTGGTTGTTGAAGATATGATACGACAGAATAATTATATTTTACCACGAAGAAATGACGAAGCTTACCCCTCCAAACCTCCACTACTACATTGGACTGCCGTTTTAGGTCGTAACTTAATCACAAAGATTACCGGAGTAGAGTCTGAGGGTTTTATTCGCCTTCCATCAGCACTAGCATCTGCAACTACTTGTGGAATCGTTTATTTTATTGCGGCAACAAACATTGGCCCGACTGCCGGCATAGTTGCAGCATTGGGATTACTTTCCACATTTGAATGGCTACGTTACAGCACACTCGGTAGGGTCGATTTACTTTTTAGCTTAATGATTTTTTTAAGCTTAGTCTGCCTCGCCCGCGTACTCAGCAATAAAGACGGATGTTTTGCGGATAGCGCTTTTTTAGGTTTGTTTCTAGGTTTTGCAACTCTGACTAAAGGCCCCGCAGCAATCGTGCTCATTGGTGTCACTGCACTGCTCGATCAAAGCTATCAACAACGGCGCATTTTCCCTAAGTTTCCAGTCAAACATTTAAGCTTTGCAGCATTTACAGCGCTTGCGCTCGCTCTACCGTGGTATTATTTTGCCTACAAAATAGGCGGAGAACAATTTTTAGATGTGCAACTAATGCGCGAAAATGTTGCCCGACTGACCGGGGACGAAGGTTATAATATCGGCCACCGTCAGGCCTTCTACGTAGCTCCACTATTATTTTTCCTGGTGCTGATCCCCTGGGTATTTTATTTACCAGTATTTTATACTGCGGCAATTAAGCGCACGCAGATTCGCATACCGCAGACAACAATTTTTATTAGTTATGCGATTGTGCTTTTAACTTTCTGCTCGATCGCAGCCAGCAAGCGCACTGTATATTTTATTTCTGCACTTCCTGGTTTAGTCTTAATCTTTGCCGACATTCTCACCAATACTTCATTCTTGAATTTCAACGCAGGAAAGTTTACTAAATGGATTTTTAATATCCTGACTGTCACACTTGGCACTTTATTGATCGCAATTTGCCTAGGAGTCCTTGTCCCAGACTTGGCCCTGAAGTTATTACCGCTTTCTGACAAGTTACTACGCAAAACTTACACTTTTATCCCGATTCTACAGTTCAATAGCTGGGCCATAATTTTTCTCTTACTCGGCTGCTACTGTTTTTTTAAGGCTCGGGTTAATCTTGCTAACCCGCTGTACATGATTTTTGGCTGCCTAGCTGTGATTAGCTATGCACAAGTCGGACCTGCCCAAGGCTACAGCGAACTAGTTTCCCCAGCAGAATTTGCTCAAGATATTTCCGCAAGAATCAACCCTCATGATAGTTTAGTGCAGTACCGCCTCGACTATTATCCGCTCGTTTACTACGCAAAACGACCGATTCCTTTCCTGGATACACTGCCTCTGCTCAAGGATAGCTATGTGATCGGTATTGAATCGACTGCAGCTGAACTAACACAGGCCGGTTGCAACTTAATGACTGCCAGTGAAAAGCTAATCTTTCGTGGGCGTGAACGCCTCGGCTTATATTTCTGTAAAGGACATTAGATCTAGTTTATGCAGAATGAATTTTCTAGTTTCGACTCCAAATCCCTTCCCGCGAAAGAAATCTATAAATTAATGATTGGGTCGATTATTCCACGGCCAATTGCATTTATCACAACCATCAACACTTCCGGCTCAATTAACCTTGCGCCATTTAGCTATTTTAATGGCGTATCTAGTAGCCCACCATGTTTATCCGTCTCCTTTGCCGATAAACCAGATGACACAAAAAAAGATACGCTAAACAATATCCTACGCACAAAAGAATTCGTCGTGAATACGACAAGCGTTACAATGATTGATGCAGTTGCAGATTCAGCAGCGGACTATCCGGCAGAAGTAAGCGAACTCGATCTACTAAGCCTAGAAACACTACCTGCCGCACTGATTAAAACCCCACGCTTAAAAATTGCCCCCGTACAGATGGAGTGCAAACTTTATACAACGCTCGAGATTGGCCGAAATACGCTAGTGATCGGAGAGATCCTCATGTTCCATTGCCGCAGCGACTCATTTTCTGGCACTAAAAGTGATGCTCAGCGGATTGACCCACTAGCTCGATTGGGCGGAGCAAATTACGCTACCATCGGTAAAATCATAAATCATCCGACTCCAGACGTTAAAACAAAGTAACCCCGTACCTTCGCCGACCCCGTACCTTCGCCGACAGCTCAAAAGTAGCCCCCCTACTTCCTAAAACTGACTAAATCCGAAAATATTTTTCACCCCACGCAACAACTGCCTCCTTCTGGCCGATAATATATAGGGAAGTAACATATTCAACATATTCAAATATGAGAAATATCCATGCAATCTACTGTCGAAATAAATAAATACTCGAGACTAATCGATTTTAACCGCGTCAGCTCCTGCACAATCCGCGGTCAGGTCCGCACCGTCAAAGGCCTTGTCATCGAAGCCGAACTAGTCGGCGCAGAAATCGGTAGCATCGTCAATATCTCCCGCCCCAAAATCACCACAATTCAACACTCCCAACATCAAAATAATTTTATCAAAGCTCAAGTAGTAGGCTTCGAAAATTCAACCGCAATCTTACTGCCCTACTCCGACACAAAAGGCCTCTTCCCCGGCGCCTCAGTTGAAATCCTCCCCACAAAACACGAACTCGCCGTCGGCAACTTCTTGCTCGGCAAAGCACTCAATAGCCTCGGTGAAGTAATTACAGATACTCTTGAATTAGAACTCAACCAGCAAATAAACCACCCCACCCCAACCTACATCGATCTCAATTCCAGCCCACCACCTACACTCCAACGCCAACCCGTCAATACACAACTTATCACCGGCATCCGCGCACTCGATGGCTTCTGTCCAATCGCTCACGGCCAACGCCTAGCAATTTTTGCTGAACCTGGCGTCGGAAAGTCCAGCTTAATGACCATGCTCGCACGCTCCTCCGCTGCCGAAATCAACATCATCGCACTCATCGGTGAACGCAGCCGCGAAGTCGGAGAATTTCACCGCGAACTATTAAAACCAGAACTCCGCAACAAAACAATTCTTGTCGTCAGCACCAGCGATGAACCCGCCCTCTCTCGCGCTACCGCCGCACTCACCGCCACTCGAATTGCAGAATATTTTCGCGATCAAGGAAAAAATGTCCTACTACAAATCGACTCACTCACTCGACTCTGCCGAGCAATGCGCGACGTTGGACTCGCCGCCGGCGAAATGCCCGTACGCCGCGGCTACCCCCCATCCGTCTTCGCCGCACTACCCAAACTACTCGAACGCGCAGGCACAGGTACAACCGGCAGCATCACCGCCTTCTACACTATGCTCCTTAGCGCCGATATCGACGAAGACCCCATGGTCGAAGAAGTCAAAGGAATCCTCGATGGACACATCATCCTCAGTCGCCGCCTTGCCGAACGTAGCCACTACCCCGCAATCGACATCCTACGCTCCCTTTCACGACTGCAAACAAAACTACAGCCGCCCCAAATCATCAAAGCAACTCAAAAAATCAAAAAACTCATTTCACGCTTAGAAAACGATCGCGACCTACTAACCCTCGGCGGTAAAGCCGACTCAGAACTACAATCCGCCCTCCAACTTGAAAAATATATCGAAGATTTTCTTGTTCAGAATATTAATTCAGAAACGAACTTACTGGAAACAAATGATCAATTACGAGAAATCGCTAACGCCGCAGAACACTTCAGACCTTCAGCTACGCAGCCATCCTAGCTTCATGCACTTCGCGAATTAAACCAAAATGCCTCCGAATCGTAGTCGGACATAAACCCAAGTGCGCACAAATACTGCGGAAAGAATAAAGATAATACTCACTGTCATCAAGTAAATAACGAACAGCATCGCGCCTCTCATTCACACCCCGATTCAAATCCGCAAACGCCGAATGCAAAATCGATCGCATCAAATTACGCTCCGGCGAATACAAATCCGGCGCCACCCAATCATCAAATGCAGTTGAAATCGCTATTTCTCTCATATGTAATACCACTACTTACATATACTCCATCGACAGAGATTCCAGAGTTCTAAAGGGATAAATCATACGAGAATCACCTATTTCCACCACCCCTTACCTTTCTTTTACGGAAAAGAAAGGTAAGACCAAAGAAAACGAACCACTCCGTGGTTTGCCTCTTCCTAGCTACTGGCTAAATCACCAACTTAACCAAAGCTCACCTGCCACCTTTCCCTTCCTTCTACGGAAAAGAAAAGTAAGACCAAACACAACAAACCACTCCGTGGTTTGCCCCTTCCTAGCTACTGGCAAATCACCAACTTAACCAAAGCTCACCTGCCACCTTTCCCTTCCTTCTACGGAAAAGAAAAGTAAGACCAAACACAACAAACCACTCCGTGGTTTGCCTCTTGCCACTTATAAGTTATCGCCAAAAATAAAAAGAATTATATGTCTGTGCTAATCGCATCCGAAAGCGGCGGCCTTAGAATCTTACGCTTGGCCTCCTCCGCACGCTGCGCAAGCATCGGATGCGACTCGTAAAGACGCGTTAATTGATTAAGTTGATCTGCAGTCTGAGTAATCAACCGCGCGGCATCACCCTCCGCAACCCCATTCAAGAATAAATAACCACGGAAAACATTCCAATTTTCCGCCTGCATCCAAAGCATCACAGTATATGCCGCAGACTCCGAGGCAACTCGCTCAGAACTCACCCCGGGCAAATTCTCCGCCTGAACACGTGCCACAATCGCACTGAGCGTTTCCAAATCCTTGTCACTGATTGCCCGGGACTTAGGTTCAAGATACCCACGCCGCGAATCTCCCGTAATCGCTCCAACCAACGCTGCTAAATATTCAGGTGAAGCATCCTGCAAAACTTTCGCTTCAATCAACTCCGCTAACTCTAGCACCAGACTCGTACAGAGATTCGATGACCAGTAACCTTTCTCAGAAAGCGTTAGGCCTTCAATAAATCCAAGATTCTGCAATCCACGAATCGCAATCTGCAACAGTTCCTGCTGCTTTGTTTTTAGTTCAGCTGCTTCACGGTCAAGACGATTCGCCCGCTTTTCGAGCTTCTTCTTATGCTGCGAAGTAAGATCGGTCTGCCTTGCACCGCGCGCTCGCTCAGCTTCGGCTTCAAGATCCTTAGCCTGCTGTCGATCAAGAAAAGAAGCCAAACTGCGGTCAACTGTAAATTCAAGGTCATCGACATTTCTGTAACGCAATAAATTTAATACCGAACTAGGTCCAGGAAAATAAGACGACTTAAGCGGTTCTGCAGCACGTCGCGCCACCCGCGAAAGTTGGCGTGCATCACAATAAGGAGTTGGCGCAATCACACAAAACCCGACTGTATCTTTTCCCCGACGTCCCGCTCGACCAGACATTTGTTGAAACTCTGCCGCGGTAAGCTTCTGAAAGCCTTCACTGCCACGCTTGGAATGCGCAGTAATCACAACCGTGCGCGCAGGGAAATCTACTCCCGCAGCCACTGTTCCAGTTGCAATCAAAATTCTCAACAGGCCCGCACTCATCAACTCTTCGAGCAGCAAACGCCAAACTAGCAGTTGTCCCGCATGATGCGCTCCGACACCAGCTTGCACCAGCGACTCATACTGCGGATGCGAAGTAATCAGATCTAAATCAATCTCACTACTTCTGGCAAATTCTTGGACTTTCGCTAATAGCGCAGCTTTATCCGTGCGACTAAATTCAAGACGCTGATTGCGACCCGCCTGCATTACATCACGATCACATTGGTCCCGCGACGTGCGAAAAACGATTGCCGGTAGCAAATCTGCATTTTCCAGTTCAACAAAAATTTGAGCAATCGAGATATCAGAGCGCATACTTAACCGCGCCTCCGGTTTCCACGATAACTGCCACGACGTGCACCCTTGGGGAAAAACATCCGATCTCCACTATAATAGTGGTTCACTTCGGGAAGAATTTGACCATCATCATCAAGTAGTGGGATCACCCCAAAGTCTGAATGCAAAAATCCAAGCCGTAAGGCAACCGGACGCTCTTTAACTGTCACAATCCGCACTGGCTTCTTACGCACTTCCTCAATCCAGGCAGCAACTTGCTGAGCATTAGAAATCGAGGCCGAGAGTAAAAGTAGAGTGGCAGTTTGCGGTGATAAGATAATACTTTCTTCCCATACAGGGCCCCGCTGCGGATCAGCTAAATAGTGAAATTCATCGAGCACAACCAGACTATAGCGCCCCTCACCAGAATAAAGTTCATTGCGGTAAATTTCAGTAGTGGCAACAACTACCGATGAGTCAGAGGCAATTTTGCGATCGCCAGTTAAAATTCCTACAGAATATTCCGGCTCAAAGCGCCGCTTAAAGTCTGCATACTTTGCGTTAGACACAGCTTTTAACGGAGCTGTATATACAGCTTTTTCTCCACGAGCCATTGTGGCTCGAATTGCTTCAATCGCAATATAAGTCTTGCCTGCGCCTGTCGGTGCAATTACTAAAGTATCAACTCTTTCTTCAAGCAACTTAATCGCCTCAAGCTGAAATTCGTCCGGCTTAAAAGCAGTTTCCTTAGGCACGCCAATGCCTTGAAAAAAGTCGCGTTTTAATTCTTTGATTGTCTTATCTCGTTTAGTCACAAATCTTAATCACTTCAAGGTTGCGTCGCGTGATTATCGCTTTTTCGATCGCTTGGATTTAGGTCGTAGCGTTGAGAGATAAAGTGCGTAAGCGCTGAGGGAGCATGACTTAGCGCCTCACCGTCAAATTGTCCATCATAGATAACTTTACCAGCGAATAAGCCAATCAGTCGCTCTGAACGTGGCAAAAGTCGACGCAGGTCGTGACTCACCATAATTACTAAAGGATTGTATTGACTATGTAGTGTGGCAATCAATTCCATAATCACACTTGCTGTTACAGGGTCCAAACCACCAGTCGGGTCATCTAATAGCAACACATCTGGCGCAGCAACAATCGCCCGTGCAATCCCCACACGGCGCTGCATGCCGCCACTAATTTGACTCGGGTATTTTGCGTAGGCTTTTGCAACGCCAACTTTTTTTAACGCATCAAAGGCCCGATCATATACCTCATTGCGGGTAAGCTCAGGGTTATTTTCGAAAAGCGGGAAGGCTACGTTTTCAAGCACAGTCTGCGAATCAAATAAGGCTCCCTCTTGAAAGAGGAAACCAAAGCGCACGCCTGCTTCATAGTTAATTTCCCCTAACTCAGCTTGATACACCCGGGCTAGAATTTTCAAAAAAACACTTTTTCCACTTGCCGATGGACCAATTAAGGCAACTCTCTCGCCACGCTTAAACTCAAGATCAATACCAGACAAAACCGCGGACGAGCCAAAAGACTTGTAAATATTTTTAACGCTAAGCATAAGATCTGTCATTTACATGTTCAGCTTCTACCTGAAAAGCAGAATCTGAAGCATCAATTTGCTCAAAACCAGACACTGCTGCGGCAGAGACGATTTCTTCAGCACGTCCTAGAGTCTCTAAGAAAAGCTGCAAGTTTGGGGTCAAACATAGGGCCTTGCGCAATTCTTGAGCACCGCGAAACTCTCTAATCGCTTGCGTAGCAAGCTGTTTGAGTTTGCCAATGATTGCCTTGTCCGGGAAATCTTCCTTGAGTAACTCCGTATAACGCTTAATTACACGCACTAACTCTGGAATCGCTTGCTTCGTATCTGCAGGCCCTTCAACTAATTCATTAAAGATCCATGGATTTTGTAACGCCCCACGCCCAATCATTAGTCCGGCAATATTATTCTTAAAAACTTGCTGAGCAAAGCCCGCGGAAGTCACATCACCGCTGCCAATCACAGGAATTTTTACAGTATTGGCAACTTGCTCGATCACTTGCCAATCAGCTTCACCACGATAAAGCTGCACACGAGTACGTCCGTGAACAGCCAGCATCGCCACGCCAGAGTCTTCAGCAATCTTTGCAATTTCGAAAACATTTCTATGCTTTTCATCCCAGCCGGTACGGCACTTTAAAGTTAGGGGAATCTTGATTGCTTGCTTAACAGCAGCAAGCATTTTGCCTAAATGCTCAGGCTGCCGCATCAACTCACAACCGCCTCCGCGCTTAACTACACGTGGCACAGGGCAGCCAGAATTAATATCCAGAATATCTGCTCCAGCATCTTCCACCATTTTGGCCGCCTCAACCATGCGCTCAAGATCTGATCCGAAAATTTGAATAGAAATCGGCCGCTCCCATTCAGCATACTTCATCATGTTTAATGATTTGAGATTTTGCCGAGTTAAACCTTCAATACTGATAAACTCCGTAACAACAAGGCCGACGGTTTTGGGATTCTCGAGTTTAATTAATCTACGGAAAGCAGAATTCGTCACGCCCGACATCGGCGCCAAAACCAATCCTGGAGAAATCTTAATTTTCTCGATGTTAAATTCCGTGTTCCGCATTTATTTTTGTTTTGCTTTTTATATGCCAATTAAATTGTTAGATGAGTGAGGTTGGGTCAGAGCCGAGGCGCGGAAATTTTTGAGGATTTCCAATGTATCGTAATACATGAAATACGAAAAAATGTTCCGCAACGAAGGACATGACCCAAGATCGCTCATCTAACTACTCCCATTCAATCGTTGAAGGAGGCTTAGTGGAAATATCTAAAACTACACGATTCACCCCAGGAGTTTCATTAATAATTCTTGAAGCCATGCGCCGTAATACTTCCTCAGGAAACATATACCAATCCGCAGTCATTCCATCGACCGAAGTTACCGCACGCACAGCAATTGTTTGTTCATAGGTACGACCATCACCCATCACACCAACACTTTGAATCGGAAGCAATACTGCAAAAGATTGCCAGATCACAGTTGCTAAATCAGCACGCTCAACCTCTTCCCGCACAATGCTATCAGCCCGACGTAAACGCACGAGCTTGTCATCAGTAATTTCTCCAAGACAACGCACCGCCAACCCCGGACCAGGAAAAGGTTGACGATCAATAATTTTATCCGGAATTTTTAAACCTCGGCCAATTACCCGAACCTCATCCTTAAATAACTCACGCAACGGCTCAATCAACTTAAGCTTCATCACATCCTTAAGACCACCGACATTATGATGACTCTTAATCGTTACCGATTGGCCAACGACAGAAACACTTTCAATCACATCGGGATACAGCGTGCCTTGCACAAGATACTCCACAGCTTCAATGCGCTGCGCTTCCTCTTCAAAGACATCAATAAAGACTCGCCCAATAATCTTGCGCTTCTGCTCCGGGTTAGTCACCCCTTTGAGTTCGTCAAGAAAACGTCGCGATGCATCAACAATATGCAAATTAAGCCCCAAAGGCTTAAGAAATTTCTCAACGTCATCACGCTCGCCCTCACGCAACAATCCATTATCCACAAATATACAGTGCAGCCTCGAACCAATCGCTTTGTGCACAAGCACAGCCGCAACAGTCGAATCAACACCACCACTTAAACCACAGACAACATTCCCCTGCGGTGCCTTGGCCCGCACATCAGCAATTACAGTGTCTGCAAATTGCGCTGGATTCCAATCTTTCTCCAGCTTGGCAACATCAAATAGAAAACTTTTTAGAATTTCTTTGCCTTGCGGCGTGTGATGAACTTCAACGTGAAACTGCACGCCATATATTTTTCGCGCCTCGTCCCCAAACGCGCAAATCGGAGCCCCCTCAGAAGTAGCAATCGTCCTAAACCCTGGGGGGTTTTGCGTGATCTTATCACCATGACTCATCCACGCAGTAAACGTCTTTTGACCTCCAAGCGCCTTAAATGGACCCTCAGCGCTAGCTAAAGAAACCTCTGCACGCCCAAACTCACGTATACCAGATTCATCCGCTCCAGTTTGCGCCTCATCAGCAGCATGCGCAGCCCGCCCCCAACCCGTAACCACGCCCCCAAAATGCTTCGCTAAAATCTGCATGCCATAGCAAATCCCAAACATCGGTAACTTAGCTTCAAGAATTTGCTTGTCAGCAAAAAGCCCGTCCGCAGCTAAAACAGAAGAGGGCCCCCCAGAAAGAATCAGCGCCTTCGGATTTCTCGATAAAACCTTGTCCGCCGCTGCAGTCCCCGGAAGAATTTCACAATAAACGCCCTGCTCTCGCACAGCTCGCGCAATTAACTGCGTATACTGCGAACCAAAATCTAAAATTACTACTTGAGCTTGCATGCTATCCTTTAATTGAATTGTAATTGTAAAATATGAGATTTAAGCCAAGTTGGCCAAATCTCATATTTTGCTATAATTAGGAGCTTCTTCCGTAACAAACACATCATGCACATGACTCTCACCAAGCCCCGCCGCTGTAATGCGAATAAACTCCGCCGTTTCTCGTAACTCTTTCAAATTCTTCGCTCCACAATAACCCATCCCAGCCCTCAATCCCCCTACAAGCTGATAAATCAAACTCGAAAGCGTCCCCTTATACGGCACACGCCCCTCAATCCCTTCAGGAACAAGCTTACCCGGATCATCCTCATGCCCCTGACGATACCGATCCTTCGACCCCTGCTTCATCGCACCAAGCGAACCCATCCCTCGATACAACTTGTAACTCCTGCCCTGATACAAAACCGTCTGACCAGGCGACTCCTCCGTGCCTGCAAAAAGCGATCCAATCATCACCATCTGCGCACCTGCCGCTAAGGCCTTAACCACATCACCTGAATACTTAATTCCACCATCCGCAATTAAAGCAACACTACTGCCCTTAAGCACCTCTGCCACCTCCATAATCGCAGAAATTTGCGGCACACCCACTCCCGAAATAATTCGCGTCGTGCAAATCGAACCCGGCCCAATTCCAACTTTAATCGCATGCGCACCAGCCTCAGCTAAATGCCGCGCACCAGACTTCGTAGCAACATTACCCGCAATCACCGTCAACGCCGGATAATTATGACGAATCGCCTTGACCGCCTTAATCACGCCCTCCGAATCACCATGCGCACTATCTACACAGATCACATCCACATGCGCACGCGCTAACAATTCCAGCCGCTCGTCCAAATCCACACCAACCCCTACCGCCGCCCCAACTCGCAACCTTCCTAAAGCGTCCTTACAGGCACTCGGAAATTTTCGCTTCTTCTCAATGTCCTTAATTGTAATTAATCCAGCAAGCTTGCCCTGCCCATCAACAACTAACAGCTTCTCAATTCTATGCTTGTGCAATAATTGCTTGGCTTCCTCAAAGGACGTTCCCGGCTTACACGTCACCAAGTCTTTACTCGTCATCACATCACTAATCGGACGACTCATCTCCGTCTCAAACCGTAAATCACGGTTCGTCACAATCCCCACAACCTTCCCATCAGCTCGCGTCACCGGTAACCCCGAAATCCGATATTGCCCCATGATCTGCAAAGCATCACGTAACGGTTGCTCAGGATTAACCGTAATCGGCTCACTAATCATCCCACTCTCGGACTTCTTAACACGACTAACCTCCTCAGCTTGCTCCGCCGGACTCATGTTCTTGTGAATAATCCCAAGACCACCCTCCTGCGCCATCGCAATCGCTAGTTCACTCTCCGTCACCGTGTCCATCGCCGCACTCAATAACGGAATGTTTAAGGTCAAATCCTTACCCAACTCCGTCTGCACCGATACATCACGCGGTAAAATATCCGAATAACGCGGACGCAAAAGTACGTCGTCAAATGTTAATGCTAATTGAAATTTGTCTGTTGATGAATTGCTGTTCTGTTGAGCCATGCCGATGCTTATCAGAAATCAACATTTTCCGCAACTTACCTTTCTTTTACGGAAAAGAAAGGTAAGACCAAAGAAAACGAACCACTCCGTGGTTTTCCACTTCCTATCCATCAACTACGCGCCAGCACCAACCAAAAAACCGCACCTCGCCGCCTTTCTTTACAAAAAAGAAAGGTAAGACCAAAGAAAACGAACCACTTCGTGGCTAAACATATATTCTTTCAGCGTAGACTAAGGGAGATAATCTGCTTGCGCTTTGTGTCATTAATGAAATTGGCCTTTACTTTAAGCTCCGAGGGCTCCGCTCTGCGCTTTATCGAATATTGATTGAACCTAAATAACCATAGAAAAACAACTGTTAAAATTAATGCTGTGGGTGGCTGAGGCTCTGGGTGGGGAGAGGTTTGAAGAAAGTAAAGCGCAGCCCGAGTCATATTTGCTGGTAGTTAGCAGATCAGTTTGGCCGAGGGCGAGCCATTTCTGAAAACCTCTTCCCGCCCAGAGTCTATAAACATGTTGATCAAAAGGTCTATTTCAGTAAGGACTACTGATTAACTAAGTGCGTAGAACTTTGCCTAGCGCTCGCGCAGAACAAACTTAATGTCCGTCCCCACAAACCTAAATCTCTCACGAATCGCGTTTTTCAAGTGGCGAATAAAAGAAAAATGCACCTGCTCAGGATAGTTAAAGAACAGCGCAAAACGCGGCGGAGCAACAGCAACCTGCGCTCCATAATAAAGCTTAATCTCTTGACCACGATAAAACGGAGTCGAAGCTTCCTCCGCAGCAGACTTGAGCACACGATTTAACTGCGCAGTCGGAATCTTCCTCAGCCGCGACGCCGCAATCCGCCGCGCAGCATCAAGAATCTTCGGGGCACGTCGCCCCGAAAGCGCACTAGTCGTCACAATTTCAGCATACGGCGCAAACTTAAAAACTTCTTTTACTCGTAACTTATACTCGTTTGCCGTCTTATGATCCTTCTCCACCAAATCCCACTTGTTTAACACCAGCACAATCCCCACTCCTTCCTCATGCGCCATTCCTAAAATCTTGGCATCATGCTGACTCGGCCCATCCGTTGCATCAATCACCACAATCGCGACATCCGCTCCCGCAAGCGCACGCAAGGTTCTCAATGAACTATAATACTGAAGCGACTCAGCACGATTATCTCGCTTCAAGCCAGCAGTGTCAGTCAGCAAAAATGTCTGATCCTTAAATTCAAACGGCACCGTCACCGCATCACGCGTAGTCCCAGCCTCACTCGAAGTAATCACCCGCGACTCACCGAGAATCGCATTTAAAAGCGTAGATTTTCCTACATTCGGCCGACCAATAAAAGCTAATCGAATCAGCTCCGGCACCAGACTTTCCGGCGCTTCCGTCGCAAGCTCTTCCTCAGCTGGCGCCTCAACGCGATCTTCCTCAAGCGGACGTAAACGATGCAACTTAAGATAAGCTGAGACATTCGCCTGCAATCCTGCTTCATCCCCTTCAGTCACTTCAAAAACAGGCGCAAAAATTGGACTGCGGTCAATCTCTACACTTTCCTGATCAGCCAAGCCTTCGCGACGATAAGAATTCTCGAGTTCCGTTTTAATTTTTTCTATTTCTGCCTCATGATCAACTTGATCGGAAGTTGAAAGTTGCCGCAATTCATCGGCATTAGGTAATAAGGAGAAAACTTTATCGACAAGCTTTTGCACTTGATAGCCATGCTTGGCACTCAGCGCATGTAACTCATCAAAACCTAATTCGAAAAATTCACAAATCTTGCCTTGCTGTTCAACCCCATCACACTTATTCACAGCAAAAATTACAGGTTTTGTTTGCGCGCGGAGCATCTGCACAATCTCACGGTCATCTGGATGCAATCCATCGTTGCCATCAAAGAGCATCACGATTACGTCAGCCTCAGCAATTGCCGCCTGAGCTTGCTCGACAATTTGTGTGTCAATTTCAGAATCAGCTCCGATAATAATGCCGCCAGTATCAACAAAGTAAAACGGGATTTCATAACGGCCTACTAAGGCGTAGTTGCGGTCACGCGTTACACCCGGGATATCGTCGACAACGGCAAGTTCTTTGCCTACAACACGATTAAAGAGTGTCGATTTGCCAACATTGGGGCGACCTAAAATGGCAATAATCGGAATACGTTTTTTTTCCATGTGTTGCTGCTAATTTTGATGATGCTGCTCGGCGCGGACTAGCCCAGCTTCACTTTGCGTCCAATCAGTAATTACTTTAACAAATAATGAGATATAAACCTTGCGCTCCAGCTGATCCTCTAACTCGAGCCGCGCTTGTGTGCCAATTTGCTTTAAAGTCTTACCGCCTGCTCCAATAATAATACCCTTATGCGACTCTTTTTCCACAATAATACAGGCTGATATTTTAATTAATTCAGCAGTTTCTTCCCAAGATTCGAGATGCACAGCAACTCGATAGGGAATTTCTTGATGAATAACCGCAAAAAGTTTTTCACGAATCACTTCGGATGCAAGGAACTTCTCTGACCGGTCAGTCAAAAATTCATCAGCATACTGCTTTGAGCCCTTGGGCAACAAACGTAATAACTCACTAACTAATGGAGAAACTCCATCGCGCTCTAGCGCCGAAACTGGCACAATCGTAATACTTTTCCGCGTTTCGCTGCTCAGTAACAAATCTTGAAAGCTTGCGATCAATGGCAGCAACCGCTGCTTGTCGATTTTGTCAATTTTATTAAGTGCAATCACCACTGGGCAATCCACAGCTAAATTATTAATTTCTGACTTACTTGCCTCCAGTAGCTGTTTGTCGCGAATAACTTTTACACTATCAATCAAATAAATGATTACGTTGGCACTTTCGCGGGTTTCGCGAATTGCATTTTTCATCAGTGTCTTTAGTGCGCTTTTTTCTGCTTTACGTATAAATCCCGGAGCATCGAGAAAAGCAATTTGAGCTGCCGCAGTCGTGAGCACCCCGAGGATTTGATTTCGTGTCGTATGCGGTTTATCCGAAACAATCGAGAGTTTCTCGCCGAGTATGGCATTAAGCAGGGTCGATTTCCCTGCATTGGCTTCCCCTAAGAGGGCAACATATCCGAATTTGTAGTCTGTAGCGTCCATAAACGAGGCGCGACTACTAGCATATCAGACAAATAAATAATAGCCTGATGTATTGAGGTTAAGCTAGGATTTAAGCCCAGATCCTCAGAATAGTCCCCCTTTCTCGGCGAGCAGTTATAGCGGATCGTTGCCGACTAGGAGAATATAGATATTATATATGACCATGAATAAGTCCTTAACGCTTAATGCTGATACTAAACCGCGTTGCTGGTGGTGCGGAGCTGACCCACTCTACGTTAAATATCATGATTCTGAGTGGGGAGTTCCCGTGCATGACGATCGCAAGCTCTTTGAGATGTTAATTCTTGAAGGTTTTCAAGCCGGCTTAAGTTGGATTACAATTTTACGTAAGCGTAAGAATTTCAAAAAAGCATTTTGCAATTTCAATGCAAAGAAAATCGCTAAATTCACAAAGCGTGACATCGCGCGATTAATGCGGGACGAAGGCATCATCCGTAATCGTCTTAAAATTGAAGGTGCAGTTAAAAATGCACGGGCCTATTTAAAAGTTAAAGCAGAATTCGGTTCGTTTGCGAAATATATCTGGCAATTTACAAACTACAAAACGATTAAGCCTAAGAAGCGCCCGACGCGCACAAGTATTCAAGCCACTTCAAGAGAATCTGACGCGATGTCAAAAGACTTAAAGAAGCGCGGCTTTACTTTCGTCGGTAGCACAATCTGTTACGCTCATATGCAGGCTACCGGCATGGTTGATGACCATGTGGCAGGATGCTTTCGCGCTAAAAAATAAGACTAAAAATAAAAAAGGCGGCACAAGGCCGCCTTGATTGTCTTTATGATTTAGAATATTAGCAGCCTTTATCAAAGCCAGCTCGACGACAAGCTTCCTTAATCGCTTCAAGTGCCAGTCTGTTCTGCTCATTATCACAACCACAAAAGGCTACATCCTTAATGATTGTCGAACATTTAATCTTGGTTTTAATTGGACCAATTTTTTCTTCCCGATAACAATTCGCGCGAAATTCCTTACAGGCTTCGTTTGCAGGACAGTTTGTCTCACCCGTAGGACAGAATTTTCCCTTTTGCGCTCCCTCTTTGCACTCATGAGAAACCGAACATGTAGCAACTAAAAATGTTAATTCTTCAGGGGATACGACTCCATCAAAGTTCGTATCTCCAGCTACTTCTTCAACAATTGGGCAGATACTTGGAATGGCAAACGCACTCGAAGTGAAACAGCAACAAAATATAAATGTTAGGAAAATTTTCTTAGTAATTTGCATAAAACCTCATTAAAAAATTAATCAACCAGCCAATCGACTGCCCTTGACAACTATCTGTTGTTGAGGATGTTATGCTTCTGAAATTCTAAAACGCATCCTTAAAAACCTTAAATTTACTAAAATCACTGTAGTTTTATAGACTTAGAGCAGACAGAGAAAGACCGGCGATAGTAGACTACTGCTTATTATCATAAAGCCGTCGACTAGCTCTTTGTCCTCGAAATTTATCTTTCGTCTTTAAAAAGGGGATGCCGGGGTGACATGTGAAAACATGAGACATCCATCCTTGGGGTCAGTTTAGACCAGCATTCCCTGCTCGTCGTTTGGTGCTTTGCTTTGGATAAGAATGTCGGGGAAATGCATTTTTGAGAATCCGCACCCCAGACTTGTAATAACACAATCGACACCGCAAAGCTGAATCCTCGAACTCTGGCCATACGCGCTCAAGTTGTAAGTAAAAAAGCGGCATGAAATCAAGCTCGCCCATCTTTGCCTTGGCATTTACATCAAGCACTGCAGCTAGGATCGTCTCAACCGAAATGCGCACGACATAAATGTAACCAAGATCCATTGAAGAGATTAGCTGCGAACTCACTGTGCAAAGCTCAACAACTTTTTCACTTTCTTCTGGCTTAAAGACATCAAGTCGGATGACATTTAACGCTTCTGGCGCTGTGATCGCAATTCGAACTTGATTTTTACCTCGAGTAAACTTTTCAACGATCTCAAGTTCAATCTCCATCTTTCCACGTTGCGCCATGAGCTCATCCTCAAGCCGCTTAAGGGTTCGACTATGCCCAGGGTCAAGGCTGAAGAGAATGCTGGATTTTAGCGGGTCCCCGCCAAGTGTCCGCGTCAAGGTGAGCTTGCCGGTTGGCAAGTCATGCACGTCCGTGTTTCGAGATTTGGGTTTTTCATCCATGGTGATAGGAGCTCTGCTCCGGTGACCCAAAGAAGTCAAAGGAACAGAGCTGTATCTTCCCAAACAACGAAGTAAAACCTTTTCGGTCACCTCGACATCGAAAAACATAGTATGCGACTGCACGCGCTAATATGCTTTTCCAGCCGAGGACAAAGAGTCTTCTACCCAATATTCAATTGTTGAATGAAACTACAAAAATGCTCTTGTTTTATTACTTGTTTCAGTTAATTTCTGCAAATAAATGAAAAACTATACGTTCACTCTGAGCACAACTTAGGCTTAGGCTTGAACTTATACTTAATCTTATCCTTTCCCTTTTTCAAAAAAGGGAAGAGTTAAAGGTTAAGGGGAAGTATAAGTTCAAGCCTAAGTCTAAGTAATGAAGCCGAAGCAATGCTTTACTGGGCTTGAGCAGGCAACACTGTCACCAATAGCGCTGGGGCAAAAATCGCATTTTGACCTTCAACTAGATTCAATAGCGGATGCTTCGGAGTGAGTTTTCTCAATACCTCAGATGCGGCTTCTTGTTGCGCAGCTTTCTTAGTATTTCCTCGTCCACGGCCAACGATCTCATGATCGACAACACAAATTGTCACAAAAGTTGGCGCATGCTCAGGCCCTTCAACCATTTCCACAAGATACTGCGGAGCTTCGCTGCCAGCAGCATAAAGCGCTTCCTGTAATTCCGTTTTAGGATCACTCGGAACAACTGAAGCCAGATTATCGCCAAAAACACCTTGAATCACTTCAAGCGCGCGATCAAAAGAACTATCTAGATAAAGCGCGCCAAACACGGCCTCCATTACGTCGGCTAGAATTGACGGGCGCTCCGCTCCACCGCTGGCAAATTCACTTCGACCCAAACGGATAAAAGGTCCGATTTCTAATTCTTTGGCAAAATTAGCAAGTGCTGAAGTATTCACCAAAGCGGCTCGCATTTTAGAGAGGTCGCCTTCTCGCGCTTCAGGGTGAATGTTAATTAGATAATGTGCAACGCCTAGATCCAAGACCGCATCCCCCAAAAACTCCAGGCGCTCGTAGTCAAGCCGGTCTTGAGGTCCCAACGCCGATCGATGCGTTAAGGCCCGCTCTAAGAGCGAGCGATTTGTGAATTTATAGCCGAGGCGTTCTTCTAAAACTTCAAAATCCTTACGCGTGGAAACAACTTCATGCTCAAGCCCGACTGCAGTTTCCTTGAGATGATCAAGCACTGCACCTAAGGTTTTTTCCTGCCCTTTTTCGCGCTTTTCCGTAAAGCGGCCTTCGGCATCTTTCTCGAAGGCGACTTTCTTTTTTTGTTTTTTACCGTCCAGGAAATCATCCCAAATCTCTCTTTCTTTTTGAGAACCTTGAGATCGTTTCCCGCCACGAGCTACTTCTTTTGTTTTTTTTGCGGGAACTAAAAATCGCATATTAGTCTGTTACGCTCCTGCTCTACACCAATCACTTGAACCTTTACAATCTTACCCACTTGCAATTCCTTGCTACGCTCAACATCCTGAGGACGATTAATTCGAGCATTTAGAAATTCACTCGTCGTCCCGCCAAACTCACAGTCTCTAGTATTTTCCAGAACAACGTCAACGTTCCGGCCTATCAGACTTCGAGCGAAGGCACACTCCTTACGACTTGATGCGGCGCGATACCGCGCAGCTCGACGATTACGTTCACTAACTAAAACGCTGTCGGCTAGCCGCGTTGCGGCAGTGCCCGCCCTCTCGGAATACGGAAAAGCATGAAGATAGGTAAATTGTAGACGTTCGAACTCTACGATTCCGCTTTCACTTTCTTCGCGTAACTCCCCTGGGAAACCGCAAATCACATCGGTTCCAAGACCAATCCCAGGCAGCACCTGCCCAATATATTCAACAAGTTCGTAGACGTTCTCGAGTGAATACTTACGGTTCATGAGTTTAAGAATTCTATGCGAAAACGCCTGTACACAGATATGCAGGTGTTTGGCGAATTTGTCTCCTTGAGAAATCGAAGCCGCAACTAAGTCAATAAGATCTTTAGATAAATCATTTGGGTCAATTGAGCTCAAACGATAGCGAATCGGGAAATCAAGCTTTAATAATTCTTGAATTAGCCCAAGTAAGGACTGCCCAACTTCCTCGCCATATCCACCTAAATGGGTACCAGTTAGAACAATTTCGCGGTAGCCTTTTGCGTAGAGAACCTCAATATCACGCTTAATTTCCTCTATTTCACGCGAACTTAATCGTCCTCGAGTTTGCGGGATAATACAGAATGTACAGGAATTCTCGCAGCCTTCTTGCACCCGTAAATGATAACGCGCACGCTGCACTACTTCCCCGAGTTTTTCTCCAGGACCAACTAACGCAGGAGAGATTTTATCTCTTAATGAAATTGATTTTCTCTCCGGCAAGCTTCGCTTGGGACGCCTACCCGAGGGGTAAATCTTTGGTAACTGGACTAGCTCTTGATTTTTTTCGGGAGTTGTAGACTCTGTTTGATCTACTCCAAAAAAAATTTCGCTAACAAGCTCACTTTTCCTTCCTGGGCCAATGACCGCATCAACTAAGCCTGTAGCCAAAAGCTCGTCCCGCGAAACTTCAGCCATGCATCCAGTCACTATGATCTTTGCTTCTGGTGCAATTCGTTTCGCACGCTTAAGTTGACGTAAGACTTCCTTGTCAGCCTCGTCTGTGACAGTACAGGTGTTTAAGACAAACACATTGGCTGCATTGTTTAATTCACAAGCTGTGGCACCTTTTTCTGCAATCAGAGCTTGCAGGTCAATTGTATCGGCAAAATTACTGCGACAGCCTAAGGTCTGAAAGGCAATCCGCTGCTGAGGCTGCTGTTTAGTATTATTTACTAATCGTTCCACCGCCAAAAACCTCAACGAAGCCTGTATGATCTTTTTTAGTTGCGTAGAAAACTGCTGCCTGACCAGGACTAATTGCTGTGCCTTGATCGAAAAACTCAACCTCAACTCGCGTGGGGCTTAGTTTTTTGACCCGTGCTAAATATCCTGGACTGCGATAGCGCACTTTAACCAAAGCTTCAAATTCAAGCGGCAAATTCTGGTTGATGAAATTTACATCACGAACTTGAAAGCATTTTGTGTCCAAATCTGACTTCTCACCAAGCACAACTGTGCCTGAATCCTGGTCAACTGAAAGCACATACAATCGCTCTCGGCCACTGACATTTAAACCGCGGCGCTGCCCCACTGTAAATTGATGAACTCCGGAATGACTGCCAAGTTTTTCACCAGCTTTAGTGATAAACTCACCAGGCTGGATTTGACGATCAGAATAACGATCGGCGTATTTCTCGATAAACTCACCGACTTCGCTGGTAACAAAGCAAATATCCTGACTTTCACCTTTAGTTGCCATACTCATGCCTGAAATCGACAAAACCTCCCGCACTTGAGGCTTTTCCATGCCTCCAACTGGAAAGATTGTATGATCAAGTTCCGCCTGGCTTAGACCGAAGAGAAAATAAGTTTGATCTTTGGCGCGATCAGCTGCCGTATATAGCCCCTTCGAGCCATCAGCACGTTGGAGAATTTGTGCATAGTGACCTGTGGCGACATATTCTGCGCCAAGTAAAGCTGCGCGTTCACGCAACACTGAGAACTTTACTTTTTGATTGCAAAGAATGCAGGGATTAGGTGTTTCGCCGTTTAAGTAGGCATCAACAAATGGCGCGATCACTTCCTTCTCAAACGAACCTTCAAAATCATAAACGTAATACGGGAATCCTAACTTGTCGGCGACTTCACGGGCATCGTTAAAGTCTGCCGGTGCGCAGCAGGTGGCTTTTTTAGCATTCACCCCATGGTTTGCCGTATTCTTGCGATAATCCCAGACTTGCATCGACACGCCGACTACGGGGTGCCCGGCTTGACTCAGCAGTAGCGCCGCTGCAGCTGAGTCAACTCCACCACTCATCGCGACACAAACTAAAGGCAGATTTTCAGAATTAACTTGCTGCATGATTTTAAACAATTGTACGGGAAGAGATTGTACCCTGTGTCGCGTTTGTCATCGTCTTACTTTTTGCGGCATGACTTTTAGTAAAGCGACTTAAGACTTGAGCGAAGATTTTTGTCACTTCCGGAATCATCTCAGCTTTAAAATCCCAATCTAAGCTAATGCGTAGCGCACCTGCACTAACTTCCGGGTCAAGCCCGAGTGTATCAAAAACGTAAGATGTTTCTTGTTTGCCCGAAGCACAGGCTGACCCTGTAGAAACGGCAAGACCGGCAAGATCAAGTGCAACAACTAAGTCCTGCGCAGAGATTCCAGGAAAACTAACAGCCAGCGTATTTACGAGCGTTCCTACTTCTGACTGATCAGCAGACAGGTTAGACGAATCGCTTAACTTGGATAAGATCCGGCAAGCCGGATAAATTTCGACTAGCCTTTGGGCAAGTTCGTCACGATAGGCGGCTAAGTTTTCGCGCTCCATAGCCCAACTCTCAGCAGAACGATCCAAAACCGCACCAAGTGCCGCAATTCCGAAAAGATTTTCTGTTCCCGAACGAAAACGATTTTCTTGACCACCTCCAACAAGTAAGGGCTCAAAAAATTTACAGGAATCTTCTCGTGGTGAAAAAATTATTGCGCCAATTCCTTGTGGTGCGCCAAGCTTGTGGCCGGATAAGACGATGGCATCCACGCCTGCATTAAAAGCTGCGGCCGCAGAAAAATCTGATTTCCCGAAGGCCTGCGAAGCATCGCAAACAATTGCAGCAGTGAACTTTGCTTCACGGATTTTCTGGGCAGTTTGCACAATCGGTTGGATAGTCCCAGTAACGTTATTAGCTGCCATCAAAAAACAGCAGACTGTGTTTGGAGTAATTGCTTGGGAGAATTTTCCTGGGTCAATCCTACCGGTGCTTTCAGGCTGAACTTCTGTAACTTGAACTACTTGTTTAATTTGCAAAGCACGCAAGGGCTCAAGCACTGCTTGGTGTTCGATTGCACTAGCAACAACTCTGCAGGCTACTTGATTGGTGCTGATTTTATCATAGCGACCACCGACAAAACCGTGGATTAAGCTATTGCAAGCTTCGGTTCCACCTGAAGTAAAAACGATATTTGCCTGCGTGCGTTCATTAGCAAAAATAAACCGCTCGATGCTTTTACGGGATTTAGTGATTAAGGCCCGCGCAGCTTGGCCTTCGCGATGAACACTAGAGGCATTTGCTGCTGAATTCGAATGCAGTAATTCGGCAAGGCACTGCTCAGCCTCGGGTCTTAATTTTGAGCTTGCATTTGCATCTAAATAATAACGCATAAAGTTAGCAGTTTGGGGCTGGTAAAATGACATAAAACAGCTCGGAATACAAAATTAATCCTAAAGTTGCTCGGGATTAATTTTTCTCCTATAACAAATTTTCGCTAAACTATTTAAACAACTAGTGTAAATAAACGGTTGAGAATGCTTGCTGAAGACCGCCCACATCCAAGTCATCCCCATAAGATTCAAGAGCTTGAATCTGTAGTCGTGCGCTTTGCGGGAGACTCTGGAGATGGAATTCAAGTCACTGGCGCACAGTTTACTAATGAATCTGCAATCGCAGGTAACGACTTGGCAACGCTCCCGAACTTTCCTGCAGAAATTCGCGCACCAGCTGGAACACTTCCCGGAGTAAGTTCTTTTCAAATTAATTTTGGAAGTCTCGAAATTAATACCCCCGGAGACACTCCCGAAGCGCTGGTCTGCATGAATCCTGCAGCCTTAAAAGCTAACCTTAAGGATTTAAAAAAAGGTGGCATTCTAATTCTTAATGAAGACGCATTTACCGAGAAAAACCTCTCGCGTGTCGGCTACACAACTAATCCAATCGAGGATCAGTCTTTAAAAGATGCCTATCGTGTCTATGTGTGCCCAATGTCGCGCTTAACTAAAGATGCGCTTGATGGCTCTGGTCTCTCAACACGGGAAGTAGAGCGATCGAAAAACTTTTTTGCCCTCGGCATTGTGCTCTGGATGTTCAGCCGTCCCTATGAACATACTACGCAGTGGATCAAGACTAAATTTAGCAAAACTCCTGAAATCATGGAGGCAAACCTTAAATCTTTTGAAGCCGGTATTACCTATGCCGAGGCAACTGAGATTTTCGATGTGGCTTACACAATTAAGCCAGCTAAATTAGCTCCGGGTCATTACAAAAATATTAATGGCACTACAGCGCTTGCCTACGGACTAGTTGCCGCTGCGCAAAAGTCACGTTTGCCGCTATTTTTTGGTGCATATCCGATTACCCCGGCAAGCGACTTACTGCATGAGTTAGCTCGTCATAAGTCGCTCGGTGTTACGACATTTCAAGCTGAAGATGAAATCGCTGCGATTTGTTCAGCCGTTGGTGCTGCATTCGGTGGCTCCCTTGGAGTTACTTCTTCAAGTGGGCCTGGAATCTCATTAAAAACTGAAGCAATGGCACTGGCCGTGATGACTGAACTTCCTTTAGTGATCATTAACGTGCAGCGCGCCGGCCCCTCCACGGGTATGCCAACGAAAACAGAGCAAGCCGATTTACTACAGGCAATTTATGGGCGCGCTGGCGAAGCGCCAGTTTGCGTGCTTGCTGCTTCCTCACCGGACAACGCGTTTTATCTGATTTATGAAGCCTGCCGCATTGCGACAACTTTCATGACACCAGTCATTTTTCTCTCTGACGGCTTTATTGCAACAACAGCTGAGCCTTGGAAAATTCCTGATCCGCAAGCACTCGCTGACTTTAAAGTAAATTTTACAACTGCTCACAATAATCCTAGAGGTGATTTTCTGCCATACCTCCGTGACGAGAAAACCCTGGCGCGCCCCTGGGTTAAGCCTGGCACACCAGGCCTAACTCACAGAATTGGTGGGCTCGAAAAGCAAGATAAGACCGGAAACGTCTCTTACGACCCGGACAACCATCATCTCATGTGCGAACTGCGTCGAGAAAAGATCGAGCGAATTCAGTCATTCATTCCCGAAACGCAAATTGAAGGTGAAAACTCTGGTGAATTATTGGTCGTAGGCTGGGGTGGCACAGAGGGCACCTTACGCGAAGCTTGCCGGCTGGCTCGTCAGGAAGGTCACAAAGTATCACGGATTCATCTTCACTACATGAATCCGCTACCACCAGACCTCGGAACAATTCTTCCACGCTTCTCAAAAATCCTTGTTCCTGAAATTAACTTTGGACAACTTCGCTCGGTGCTACGTGATAAGTATTTAATTAACGCGCTCGGTTTTAATCGAGTTGCCGGACAGCCACTTAAAGTTGGCGAGGTCTTAGCTGAAATCAAGAAATTTCTTACGGCTCAATAATGGAAATTACTACTGAAAAAATTCAACTAAAAAAGCAGGACTTTGAATCTGACCAAGAAGTGCGCTGGTGCCCGGGCTGTGGAGATTATTCAATTCTGGCAACTGTGCAGCGCTTTTTACCGTCGCTCGGCATTGAACCGCATAATATAGTTTTTGTTTCAGGAATCGGCTGTTCGAGTCGTTTCCCTTACTACATGAATACATATGGCTTTCATACAATCCATGGACGCGCTCCGGCCATTGCCACAGGCCTTAAAGTCACCCGGCCAGATTTAAATGTCTGGATGGTCACTGGCGATGGAGATGCCTTGAGTATCGGAGGCAATCACTTTATTCACATCTTGCGCCGTAACCCAAATATTAAAATTTTATTGTTCAATAATCGCATTTACGGGCTGACCAAAGGTCAGTATTCACCGACCTCAGAACTTGGGAAAGTCACTAAATCTACTCCTCAAGGGTCAAGCGATTACCCACTTAATCCAGTCTTAACAGCACTGGGAGCTCAAGCAACGTTCATTGCCCGTTCAATTGACCGTGACTCGCAACACCTCACTGAAATCTTTAAAGCCGCAACCGATCACCAAGGCGCTGCGCTAATTGAAATTTACCAAAACTGTAATATCTTCAATGACGGAGCATTTGATAATTTCGTCGAGCGCGAAGTTAAAGAGGAAAAGCAGTTACGCCTCATGCACGGCAAGCCTATGGTCTTTGGCAAAGAAAAGAACAAAGGTATTGCCATCGAGAATTTTAAGGCTCGTCTAGTCACATTTGAGGCTGGCCAAGAACTTGAAGCTGGGGTTTCAATTTATGATGCGCATAACCACGCTCTTGCTGCACTGATTGCGCGTCTACCATTTCCCGAATTTCCAATGCCAATTGGAATTTTTTACCAAGAAAAAAGGCCGGCCTTTGAAGCCTTGATTGACTTGCGCCCACCGGCTGGTAACGCTGATGAAAACTTAAAGAAACTTTTCAACTCTGGCGATACTTGGACAGTGTCCTGATGAAAATTCTCCAAGAAATTAAAGCCAATGTAGCAGTTGCAGTCGAAGGGTTCTTTTTTCCCTAGGGCATCTGGAGCAATTCAAGCTCTCCAAATTTAGAAATTTTAAGCTCAGTGCCTTCGAGTTTTCTTGCCTCTCCGTCGATCTGTAGCGCTAGGTCGGTTGTTAATCCTGAAATTACAAATTGCTGGGCGGAAGCTGTCGTCACGCGTCCGATCAAACCACCTAAGAACGGTAAAATCATTGTAAGATAATTGAGCAGCTGGTGAACAAAATTCACTTCCAAGAACTGATCACTTGGATTACTGATTTTATTAATCCTGCCTAAGCCCATAATCGACTTAATATTTGAAAAAATAATACTCTTAAGTTTTGCGGGTAATTTTAAGTTTTGCCCATCTGCCGAGATCGTAAGCGCAGACAATTTTTGCTTAGAGCATAAATAGCGGATCGCAATTTTAGCGTAATGAAATCGATTCAGCCAAACACTCGACTTTCTAGCTCCTCTGCTAATCGCAAAATCCGCAACAATCTGCGCGTCATATCCAAGGGATAGATAATTAGAAAAAACCCAAGTTGCGCCTCCGCACTGGGCTTGCCATAAAGTCAGTTTAATCGGCTGGGCTTTCTGAAATAACTCTAAATAAGACCTTAAAGTATGTCCCTGGCCGTCCCATTTTTTGATTTTTAGCTCCCGCGCTAAGTCGTTACCAGTCCCGAGCGGAATGATGCCAATTCGACCGGAATACTTAGTCAACTGCGCTAGCACGGCAGAAATTGTCCCATCGCCACCGGCAATTAAAATCAGCGGGTATTGCTGCGCAAGGCGCAGCTGCTCAGCAAGATTATTGAAGTCAATTTCTTGAGCGTAGGCAACTAGCCTTTTAGCCAGCGACGCACTTGTTGTTAAAAGCTTTTGGCCAGCTTCGTTACCAGAACTTGTGTTAACTAGGAGGTAAGCTGTCACGGACTTATCTTAAGGGCACAATTTTATTATTTTTTACTTCCTTCATCACAAAGGAAAAGCCAACAAATTCGCCATTACGATCAAAGCTGTATGGACCGGAAACCCCATCAAATTTTGTTTGATAGAGAAATGCCTTTGGATCTTGTCCACTTTCAATTGCAGCAATTAAGGCACGAAAGCCATTTAAATTAGTGATAAATAGTGTTTCTATCGCCCGGGGGTTACCATACTTCGCTAAAAACTCCGCATACAACTTTGGTCCATCGCCAACCAGAGTATCAGCAATAAAGGGAACATCAGCACCACGGACACCCTCAGCCAAAGGTCCAACTAATTCAAGAAAGCGATTACTACTTGTCCAATATGCTCCATAGATTTGCGGTGACCATTTCATTTCAGCAAGCTGCTTAACAATTAAGCCAAGCGCCTCCTCAGACTGCGTATTAACAAATAAACTATCAGGCGACTTAGCTCGCAGCCGTAGCAGTAGCGATCTAAAGTCCTTGTTACCAGGAGCATAATTATCGCTAAAATATTTAAAATCTGGCTGGTTCTCTGTAAAAAGTTGCCTAATGTTAGACTCAAGCCCCTGACAGTATTCTGTTTCTTCAGAAATAATAGCTAAATTTTTAATCGACTTCTGCATAACCCAATAACCAACGATCGTCTCGGCTAACTTGCGATCAAGTGGCATACTGCGGAAAATATAGTCGCCAAGGTTCTCGATCTTAGTTGCAGAGGCGCATGTAATCATTGTTAAAACTTTTGCTTTTTCAAGAATTGGAGCAGCCGCTGAAGCAGCGCCACTACAAGCAAAACCAATGACGTATTTTACTTTGTCGATATTTGCTAATTTCTGAGCAGCAGTTGCCGCAAATTTTGGGTCACAGCGGTCATCCTCAAAAATAAACTCATACTTTCCATTGCCGAACTTCTCATTCGCAAAAAGTAGCGAGTTTCTAATGTCTGTGCCGTAGGCCGCAGCCTCACCTGTTAGCGCCGTAGAGACACCGATTTTTATTTTTTCCTCGGCCGCCAGAGCAGTTATGAGCAACAACTGACTGATTAAAACTAATCCACATAGCCTTACAAGCTTGCTCCGCATAAAGATCTCCTTGACTATCATCAAGCTGTCATTCATACTGAAATAACTTGTGATAAACAAATGTTAACAGGCAAATCGAATAAAACATTCCGTTTTTTCTTCTTTTTTGGGGTCTAACCCCAACTATCTTTGACCACGACATCGCTACTTTCAACTATTTTACTACTCAGCTAGAACTAATTTATTTACGACATGAAAAATTTAAAACTTGTATCAAAAGAGAACCGTCCACAATCAATCGTCCAGGTTGGCAAGATTAAAGTCGGCACTGAACTGGCAATTATTGCAGGGCCCTGCGCTGTTGAATCCGAAGAACAACTTTTAGCTACAGCACGAATCGTTAAGAAGCTTGGAGCGAACATGCTTCGCGCTGGTGCGTTTAAACCTCGCACCTCGCCCTACTCTTTTCAAGGCTTAGGACTGAAGGGACTGCAAATCCTAGCACGTGCACGCGAAGAAACTGGACTGCCGATTGTCACTGAAGTTGTTGACCCGCGCGATGTCACCTGGGTGAGTGAATTTGCTGACGTGCTGCAGATTGGTGCACGTAACATGCAAAACTATTCGCTACTGCGTGAAGTCGGGAAAAATTCAAGAGCAGTTTTACTCAAGCGCGGCATGCATTCGACAATTGAAGAATGGCTCAATTGCGCTGAGTATATCCTCGCTGAGGGTAACCCCAATGTGATTCTCTGCGAACGAGGAATTCGCACCTTTGAGACCTATACACGCAATACTTTAGACCTTAATGCCGTAGCCGCAGCTCGTGAACTGACACACTTACCAGTAATTGTCGATCCATCTCACGGCACTGGGAAAACATCACTTGTCCCAGCAATGGCTCTAGCCGGCATAGCCGCTGGCGCGCATGGACTAATTATTGAAGTTCACCATAACCCTGATCTGGCATTGAGCGACAAAGATCAAACCTTGAGTCCGGCACAGTTTGAATCACTAATGCATCACGTGCAGAAACTTGCCCCAGCAATTAAAGAAATTCATGGCTGAAACTAGCAGGACAGAACAAATTATTCTTGGCGTGGTCGGCAAGCCAATTGCCCATAGCAATAGTCCAGTGATTCATCAGTTGGGATTTAAGCAGGCAAATGTTTGCGGCGCTTCAGTGCGTTTGATCACAGATAGTAGCTTAGAGGCTCTGACTTTAGCGCGCGAATTAAAGCTTAGTGGGATCAACGTAACTGCACCATATAAAGCCGAACTTGCTAAGCATCTTGGCGCTCAAGAGGTAATTAACACTATCGTCTTCGACACCAATCAAACGCGCACATATAATACTGACCCTAGTGGAATTATCCGTGCCCTTGAAGAGTGCGAAATTAAAATCAATCGTAAAGTAAAATCTGCCTTAATTATTGGATCAGGTGGCGCTGCAATTTCTGCCCTAAAGGCGCTCAGCAAAAAAGGTCTCACGCTTAACCTTGCAGCGCGTAACGAGACCGAGCTCAAGCAACTTGCGGCTGATTATAAAATCGAAAAAAGTTTTAGACTTGAGGACAAGGAACTAACTGAAGCTCTTCAGTCCGTTGATTTAATTTTATCAACCGTTTCAACTGGAGAGCGCATTATCCCTGCGGCTGCAATTAAGCCCAAACATCTTGTTTTTGATGCTTATTATGCCGCTCCTTCAAGTTTACTGGCAGATGCTGAAAATGTAGGTGCCACAATTATTCCTCCCCAGACTTGGCTGATTGAACAAGGGCTTGAAGCACTGAAGTGTTTTGGCCTAGAGATTACAGATAAAAATCAATTTAAAAGTGACTTTTTTGAAGCGACTCAATTTCGCATTTCCTCAAAGACTTCTACCCCAAAACCACTTGCGCTGATTGGCATGATGGGTTCCGGTAAAAGTTCTGTGGCAAAAATGCTAGCACAAGTAACAAACAAAACTGCACTCGATCTAGATCAATCGATTACCGACATCGCTGGTAAAAGTATCCCAGAAATATTTTCAACCCAAGGTGAAGCCGCTTTTAGACAACTTGAAGAAACCTGCCTCAGCCAGGCACTTCAGCAAAAGCCGGCAATTATTGCCTGTGGTGGTGGCGTAATTCTTTCAGCTAAAAATCGTAGCCGCTTAATTAAAGAAACTCTACCGATTTGGCTTTATACTGATCAGCAGACAAGTTTGCAGCGCATTAAAAACCCCGATTCTCGTCCACTGCTCACAAACGCCGATTTTGCTGAATTATTCAGGCTGAGGCATTTTAACTATGCTCAGACTGCGCACAGCGTGATTGACTCGCGATCGCGCAACGTCGAAAATATCACGCAAAAAATTTTAGAAGAATACAACCACTACATTTGAGGATTTGACTATGGACGAATTAAAAACGATGCGATCGGAAATTGACTCTCTTGATCTAGAAGTTGCGCGATTACTTTTAAAGCGCATGGAATATGTAGTGCGCATTAAGCGTTTTAAGGGTGAAAGAATTGAAGACCAGAATCGTGAATCAGAGGTCATCGATGCAATCAAGCGTGTTTCTTATGGATTACTTGATAGCAATTTTACTACGGAAATGTATGCGCAAATTATGCAGGAGAGTAAACGCCTCCAAGCTCAGGAGTTAACACTCTGTGGATTTCAGGGCGAACACGGAGCTTACAGCGAGATTGGCGTAAATAGCCTGGGCAAATCCTGGGTCGCAGTTCCCTGCCCTGAATTTGCCGACGTATTTTCAGGCGTTGAATCAGGCGCAATTGATTACGGAATTATTCCCGTAGAGAATTCAATCGCTGGAGAAGTTGCCGGTGCAACTGACTTACTAGTGCACACAAATTTGCAGATTGTTTGCGAAGTAGTCGTTCAAGTCAATCATGCTTTAATGTGCTTGCCTGGAACTGATCACAGAGAAATTCGCACTGTATACTCTCATCCGCAAGCACTTGCTCAGTGTAAGAACTTCTTGTCTCGCAACAAGCTTGAAGCTGAAGCATTTTATGATACTGCAGGTTCGGCAATGATGCTCAGACAAAAAAGTCTAAAGGGTACTGCCTGCATCGCCAGCATTCTAGCCGGAAAGCTCTATGGGCTTGAAGTAATCAAAGAGGGAATTCAAGACGACAATCCTAATGAAACACGCATGCTTGTCGTCTCTAAACAGCCAAGCGCTGTACCAGGCAATAAATGCACGATTGTCTTTGGCACCAAAGACGAATCGGGAGCGCTCTTTAAAGCGCTAAAAGCTTTTTCTGAGAATAATATCAATCTAACGCGGATTGAATCCCGACCGAATCGAAGCAATCCGGGCACTGTCTTATTTTTGCTCGATTTTATGGGCAACAACCAAGACGGTGCAGTAGCAAAAACTCTCGAGCAGGTAAAAAGCATGTCTACGACTTATCGGTTTTTAGGCTGTTATACGAGTGCTAGATAGCTTGGCTACTGTTAACTACTGAGACGTTTGGCTGCGAGCTCGCGAATCGCTTGCAAATCAACCTTACCGCTACCCAGAATCGGTATAGCATCAACACAGATAAAATCCCGGGCAGCTGGAATCCACAAATTCGGCACTTGTGATTCGCGAAGTTTCGCTAGTACTGCCTCAGGATTTATTTCTTGAGTATGAACTACAACTAGCCTTTCGCCGCGTTTGTCGTCTGGTAGCGCGGTAACTACTAACGATCCACTACTAATACCATCGAGCATTAATTCTTCTAGGCGTTCCAGTGGAACCATTTCTCCACCAATTTTCGCAAAGCGCGATAGCCTACCAGCTAAGTGAATAAATCCATCTGCATCGATATATGCGATGTCTCCCGTAGAATACCAGCCATCAATTAAGACTTGGGCAGTTTTGAACTCATCACCTTCGTAACCGAGAAAAACATTAGGCCCCTTAACTAATAACAGTCCTGGAGTATCTAGTGGTAAATCTAAAAAAGTCTCCGGGTCAACTACCTTAGCAACAACTCCTGGTAGTGGATGGCCAACCGACCCAGCTTTATGTCCAATTTGCCTTAAACCTTCCGATTCGTAATTCGGCACATTCAAGGCAACAACTGGAGCAAGTTCGGTTGCACCGTATCCTTCAAAAGGTTCAATCCCTAGGATGCTTTTTGTTTCTTCACGTAACGACTGATGTAGTTTTTCCGCTCCAACAATAATTAAGCGTAACGACGATAACTCTTCCTTGGTGTATTTCTTAAGATATTGTCGTAAAAATGTTGGCGTCGCTAAAAGTATGGTTGAGCGCTTTTCCGTTAAGATCTTGCCAATGCCATCAAAGGGACTTGCTGCATAGCTGACTGGTAAGTCCTTTAAAATTGGCAAAAGAAATGTCGCACTAAAACCTAGTGCATGAAAAATTGGCAATACTCCCAGCATCGAGTCCGTATGCTTCAAGTCTACTACCTCAGAAATTGCATCGACGTTAGAAAGAAGATTTCGATGCGAAAGCATTACCCCCTTAGGCATCCCCGAACTACCACTAGTCAGCAACATAATCGCCAGATCATCAGGCTTAAGCTGCTTAGCTATTTGTGGTCGAAATAAACTAGGTGTAGCTTTTAGCGCTAGTTCTAGAAGAAAAATTGAAAATTTACCAGATTTGGTTTTTACAATAGCTGTAAGGATTTCACCAACATCCTGGTAATTACTAAAATCCTTCCAAGCAATTTTTCTCAAAAAAAGACTACTTGAGAATACGCGCGAAATACCGAAACGTTTAATTAAGGCCTCACACATTGCCTCCGGGAAAGTGTAGTTTAGATTAATCGGAATGGCTCCGGTGATTAAGCAAGCGATATTTGCGATAATCGAGGCAGGCCCAGGTGGTAATAAAATGCCGACACGCTCTTTGGGCTGAAGCTTAGTCTTTAATTTCCGAGAAAAAATTCGCGCTAAAGCATAAACCCTAACCCCACTAAGTGGCTCATTTGCGCCGTCGCTAATCGCATAGCGCTTACTTGAAACCAATGCTTGATAAATTCGTGCCGGTAGCGTGCCTAAATCCTCACGCACTTTGCGCGACTCAGAACCAAGCTCTAAAACAGACTTCCTTACTGCGCCCGGCTTACTATCGGCAGGAATAGGGTTACCAAAATTAACAGTCACCGGATAAGGAAAGCGCCGAGGCTTCTTAAAAAAGAATTTCCCTCCAGCAAAACTAAAAACACTGCCCCAGAGCTGATCCAAATAGACCGGAATAATCTTAGCATCAACCCCTTTCATAATGCGCGTAAAGCCATCTTGAAACGGCAAGGTAGTCCCAATCCGCGTAATTGCACCTTCAGCAAAAATGCAGACTAGATCGCCCTGCTCAATGTATTCACGGGCAGTTTTAAGCGACTGCACAAGGGATTTTGGGCCATCTGTAGTAGAAATTGGAATTGCCTTCATCGTCTTTGCGCCAAGCGAGACTGGAAAAGTTTCATAGATCGGACGATAAATCAGGAAACGGATCGGACGATGTACCGCGCCAAGCAAAAGCAGTGGGTCGACAAAGGAAGTGTGATTACAAACTAGTAGCGCACCGCCAGTTTCCGGAATGTTTGCTGAGCCATAAACCCTGACACGATAAATCGTATGCGTCAGAATCCAATTTAATGTCCGCAAAACCGATTCCGGAATAATTTTAATGATTAGAATAGTCACCAACAATGCGCCTACAGCAATCGCTAGAAAAATGTGCCGCGCATCGATACCTGAAAACCCAAAGCTATGCGGCAAATCAATACAAAGCCAGGGGATAAAGGAGGCAACAAGCATAAAGATAAAAGATAAAGCATTATTCAGCGAAAGATAGCGGCCACGCTTAGCGGCAGGACTGTTGTGTTGAAAATAAGCATTCAGCGGAACGACAAAAAATCCCCCACTAAAGCCCACCAAAAAAACCCACGGGTATGGCACAGTCGGAAAAACTGCGAGGCAGAAATTCCAAAAGGCCATTCCTACTCCACCGAGCGGGACAAGACCTAAATTATAGCTTCCCTGCGTTAACACTCCGGCAACGACACTGCCGCTACCGATACCAATTGCCAGCGCCGTATAGAGCAAGGCGATTTCAGCATCAGGCAAATTGAGCACATTTTTTGCCATTAGCAGCAAAGTGACATCAAAAGCGGTTGCTACAAAAAAGAAATAAATCATCGCCCAAAGTACTAAGTGTAAAGAGCGATTATTTCTGATCTCCTTCCAAGTTTGCCCCATGCCTGTTAGGGGATTGAAGGGAAAGCGCACATCTTCGGCTTGCGATCGTGTGAGTGGAATTAATAAGCTACTGATCAACCCACTCAGCGCAATGACTACAACGATTGTCGCAGAAATTCCCAAACCACTTCCATGACTTCTTGTGGCAGCACCCAAGACAGTGCCGAGCAGACTTGCCAAGAATGTCCAAAATTCAAGATAGCCATTGGCCCGCGAGAGCTTATCGCTGGAGACAATTTCAGGAATGATGCCATATTTACAGGGACTAAAAACAGCACTATGCAAGCCCAAGAGAAAACACATTAAGAGCAAGCCTTCAACATGTTTCGTCACCAGAAATGGAACCGCAAATGCAGCCAGAAGAATTTCTATAACTTTCGTAAAGCGAATAATTTTTGTCTTGGAAAAACGGTCCGCAAAATAGCCCATTTGCGCGGCAAAAATGATGAACGGTAACACCAAAAGTGCTCGCGCCAGACCAACTAAAAATGACTGCCGCGTCGGGTCGGTGACAGTGTCAGCGATTAAAAGTGTAACTATTAATTTAAAGAAACTATCATTCAAGCCACCTAAAAATTGCGTAGCCATCAGCGCAGAAAACCCTCGTCCGAGTTTTTCACTGCTTTGCTGCTTGGGCAAATCTGGACTAGCGTGCATTGGTCGTTAGATATCTCACCACATCAATTTCACAGAGCACACCGATGATTTTATCTCCGTCCTTGACGATCGCTGCATTACCGCTCTCGAAAATTCCTTCGAGTCGATGCAGTGAATCAGCTGGCGAAACGATGCCTTGAATTGGACGAGCAACATGAGAAATTGGCTGGTCGGCTTTAATTTTACCCTGCACGAGTGCATGCAGGATATCGATTTCATGAATAATACGCGTAGCTGCGTCTCCTGACTCACGAATCGGCATCTGCGAAATTCCGAGCTGATTGAGTCGCGCCGCAACTTCTCCGAGAGTCTCATGCTCAGCCGCAAATTCAACTCCTCGGCCTTTATGATTTAAAACATCGTTAACTGTGCCCGATCCGCGATCCTCCTCGAGAAATCCATGGTCCTTCATCCACTGGTCATTAAAACATTTACTAACATAACGATCCCCAGAATCAGGCAGTAATACGACAATTGTCTTACCCGCACCTACCTCAGCTGCAAGTTCTAGCGCTGTATGGATGGCAGTCCCGGCAGAACCGCCGACAAAAATTCCTTCTTCTCGACAGAGCCTGCGCGCGGCGACAAAAGACTGTTGATCGGTTACAGGGCGCACCTCATGAATCACACTAAAATCTAAAACTTTAGGCACAAAATCCTGACCAATCCCTTCAACTTTGTAGGCTTGTGCCTCAGGAATATTTTTCTCTTGGCGATGAATCGCGCCAAGTACACTGCCCACCGGATCAGCACAAACTACTTTAACAGTTTTACCCGTGGCCTTGGATTTATCGCGCAAAAATCTACCGACTCCAGTGACTGTTCCACCAGTTCCAATGCCGGCGACAAAATAATCTAACTTACCGTCAGTTTGCTCCCAGATTTCTGGGCCAGTAGTTTCATAATGGATTACCGGATTATCGGGATTATCGTATTGATTCATGTACATCGCGCTGGGGGTTTCTTTAACAATTCTTTTCGCGACGTTTTTATAAAAGTCTGGAGAATCATGCCCAGCGGAAGCTGGGGTGACAATTACTTCCGCTCCATAGGCGCGGAGCATATTGATTTTTTCTTGGCTCATTTTATCGGGGATCGTAATCATGCACTTATAGCCGCGCACTGCAGCCATCATCGCCAAGCCTAGGCCTGTATTTCCTGATGTGGCTTCAACCAAAGTGCTGATTCCAGGTTTTAACTCGCCACGCTTTTCCGCCATTTTGACTAAATGACAGGCCATACGATCTTTTACCGAGCCGCCAGGATTTAGTGATTCAATTTTGACAAGCACGTCGGCCATTCCTGGACGCACTAAACGATTGAGCCTCACTAATGGAGTTTCACCAACTGCATCAAGGATTGAACTTAATATTTTTTTCATCTTCGAATATCTGCTTCAACATTAATATCAAATGGGAAAACATATAATACTTGATAGTGTTGACCCACCTGAATATCAAAAATTTCTTCGTACTTTAAGCTGAGCTTAATATTATTATATGAACGATTAATCCGCAGTGCCTCTTTCGGCTTGGCTATTGGAATGCCTAATTCTACAATTCGTTCAGAAACGTTTTTTCTAATTTCAGAATCAGTAAATTCATCGGCCTTACGTGCCTGAGCAATCATTAAGCCTTCAACTTCCCAATAGCGATCGTAAATCGGGAAAACTCTAAAGCCAATATAAATCAAAGCAGCAGCAAGCAGTCCCCAAAGGACTAGACCGATTGAAACTCCACCATGAGTATTACTTAAAAAAGGGTTACGGTTGTCTTTCATAGTTTTTCAATTCTATATATAGTATTATCGTATGAAAGCTCCACAACTTTTACTTATTGCTTTACTTTTCTCGATAGTGGGTATCGGCAATATTCTTGTCGGTTATAGCAAACTGGGCGAAATTGAACTAATTAATACTGAAACTAGCACTATGCCTAGTAAAAATTTATCAACCCTCGAACGTTTGGATTTGGCTCAGACTTTTCCAAGTAGCGTGGGCAGTGACAATTTGAAATCCATGGTTCGCTCTGAACTATATGGAACAGGTATTTTGGGTGGTCAGATTTTCTTAGTTTTTGGTGGGCTAATCTTCATTGCGGGTCTCTTCAAGCGTCAGCATCAAGGTCCCAAAGATAGCTAGAAAAATAAATACCCCTATTAAAGCCGGACTCCAGCGCGCATCAATTTGATAATATTTCAAGCCACAAAATTGCGCTAATGCTGATAAGTAATCAATCAGCCGCAGCGAAGCTTCCGTGAGCAGCGCTGCACTTTCTAGCAAAAATGCACTGCCAGGTATTTTCAAAAATGCCCAAATTAGAGCTACACCACCAATCCAAATTGCAGTTAAGGTCAATATTGGCGTGACGACTAAATTCAACAATAAGGCTTGTGCACTGAATCCTCCAAACCAATGCAATACAACCGGCGTAGTGTAAAGCCAAACCATTGTCGTGCTTAACATGAGTCGCTGCAACCAATGTGAAGTCTCTGCTTTAGCGGCGACAAGGAGAGCTGCCAGCGCAGCAAAAGTAAGCTGGAAACTCACCTCAAAAAAGCTACCTGGGTAAATCACTAGCAGCATACAGAGACTACGTGACAACAATCCTCGAATTGAAAGTTTGCGGTCGATCGAGCGTGCCGCGAAAATTATCAGCGCCATCACCAATGCGCGGCAAATCGTCAGATCCCAGCCTAAAAGTGCTGCAAATTTTATCCCACAGACTCCTCCAAGTAAGGTAGTCAGCCAAATCCGGTGGCAGTAGCAATAAATCCAACGCAAACACCAGGCAACTGAACTAACTAGAAAGCTTACCGAGAGATAGATTAATCCAATATGAAACCCGGAGACGACTAAGATGTGACTCAACCCAGCCTCGCGGAAATCAGCAATTAGATTGTCTGTCAGCAAGAACTCTGTGCCTAAGTTTGCGGCAAGAATCACTGCCAGCCCTTGATGTCTGGTTGTCGTGGAATGAAGCTGAGTCAGAAACGTTTCAAAACCGGGACTAGCTCGTTGCGAGATGCGAAGCATGCTGCCAGTAAGTTCTGCTTGATACCCACGACGCAACATGTAGGCTGAATACGACCACGCGGGCTCTCTACTAGAAAATGTTCGAGTAATTTTAAATGACCCACTAATTAAGTCGCCCTTACGCAGATTGCCCCACTTATTCCATGGAAAATCTGGCAAACAAAGTTTCAAATCTGCAGTTTGGTTCGTGAGGCTTACGCGGTAGCAGAATTCTCCATGTTGATTGCGCTCAGCTGTGCTATCTAAAACTAAGAGTTTAAAACGCTGTCCTTTAAGATAGCCAGAAGGTGCAATACCATTGATCGCGTGATTTAAAGTAATCTCACCACAGCAAAGCCCGGCAAATATCAGAGTTACTTGCAGCAGATAGGGACGCAACGAGCGTTGGCAAAAAGTGAGCAAAACAGCTACAAGCAAAATACCTCCCAGGAGATATGAATTAACTGTTTCACCAGCTACTAAGGCCGCATAGAATTGACCAAAAATGAAAGCTCCACTGAAAGTATTAATCCAATCTACTTTTTTCTTACTGAGCGTTTCTCTGCTACTTGGTTGCGCAAAGACTTCGAGCTCGAGATCGGCGCAATCATTTGAAGCAAGTGCTGCATTGACAGATGCCGTGCTCAGCTCTAACCCTGGATTTGTACGTAGTGAGATCATGCAAAATTTTCTCGATGCTATTACTGCCGATCTTTTGAGCTGCAAGGAGATTGAGACTGCCCATCCAGCGTTGCAAATTAAAATTCTAAAAATTCCGGAATCTAACGCCTTTTCATTGTATCCAAACCGAATCTATGTATCGCTTGGACTGCTTGCTCAGGTTCAATCTGAAACCGAAATTGCTTATGTGATCGCGCACGAGCTTGGTCACCACCTCCAGGGGCATACTAAGTCACAAAGCAGCAGTGGTTACGCCCTAGCAAATGAGCTTGAAGCTGATAGATTTGGAATTAAATTATTAAGCTGCGTTGGGTATGATCCGGAGGAGGCGATTTTAGCTCTCCTAGATACTTATCGGCAAAAACACCTGAATGTTTCCTCGATCGAGTATAAAAAGCGTGCTGTAGAGATTTTAAAACAACTTAATCCACGTAAACACAGAAATTATATGCGTCTTTCTTCACCACTCTTTTTGCAAGTCAAGCAAGAAGTCTCAATGATTATAAATAGATAACTAAAAACTAGGTCTCTCAGTAAAGTAGCCCCCCTACTTCTAAAAAAAGTAGGGGGGCTACTTTTTAGACTTGATAGATCTATCCTAACAAGCTGAATGTCCAGCTGGAACTTGCAGAAGAATTTGCATATTTGAAGCGTGTAACGCTTGACTGCGCTTTACAAGATGTGACGCAGCTTTACTCAGCTTTTTCTTAGATACTTTTAACATGTAGCGTGAAACCTGATAGCCAAGCTCATTCAAGCGAACTGACCGCGCAGTATACCTGTCCTTAAATCCAGTATAACTCACAAACGGACACTCGCTAAATCCCGATTGAGTTGGCGAACACTGCTCAGTCAGTCCATAGATCTCAGTCCAGGACGCAATCCAGTTTTCAAGCTGCAAGCGATGCGCTTCCTGAGTAACTTGCGCAATATACTTCATTGTTTTCTTACTCTTATTCACTTTCTTTAAAGCATTAAGGGCAGTTTTAATTGCAGCTTCTTGATTCTTTGCTCCGCCATCAAGCTTTTGTGAAACATCAAACATGTTTTGTGCAGAACAGGTTTGACAGCTCTTTCCATTACCGTCGCAAACAAAACACCGGTCTAACTTCGACGAACCCCAAGGCACGCCAGCACAGTCAACGCATTCGTTATTGCCATCACAGACATTACAACGGTCTAACTGCTTGCCACTATTGGGCACACCATCGCAACCCATACATTGCGTATTATCACCGCCGCAAACGCCGCACTGGTCCTCAACTTTGCCGCTGAAACATATTCCATCGCAGCCCTTAGCAGCATTTCCACCGTCACAAATTCCACAATCATCAATCACCTTGCCGCTAAAGCAAACGCCATCGCAACCCTTGTCGGCATTAGTTCCATTACAAACATCGCAGTCATCAACGATTAATCCGTTCACGGGCACATGGTCACAGCGACCGTTTGTCCCAAGAAACCCAAGCCGCAAATCGGCATCTGGGGTATTTGTACCGTTGATTACTAGCTGCACCGCACCGATATGTGTCAGTCGCGCTGGAGAAAGTGAAAATTGACCTTGAACAAATTCCGCAAATGGATATTCGATTTCAGTATATCCGGATGGATTTGAGATCGCCGTATTAAGTGTTTTAGAAAGCACTGAATAACGATTTCCAGTTGGGCTTTGCGTATCATAAATAATCATTGAAATTGTAATCGGCTGACTATTGGGATAATCGTAGGACTTAACCCGTAAGATCATTGAGGTTGCGTCGTCTTTTGTAAAATCAACTTCGCCTAAACCACTACCATTCACACCTGTCGTTACTAAGTCACCATCCCAAGTAATCCAGGAAATTCCGTAAACACCGGAATCTTGCGAATGACTGAGCACAGAAGCTGAGCCATTGGGCAGTGTGCGCAAATTCATTTCATCGATTTGGCTGGGCGCCTGCGAAACCTCAACCTGCATTGCGCGAGTACCACCGATTGCGTGCGCCGAGGCTACAGCATTTGCATTCGACATTACGTTGCCGTTTGCCGAAACGCTTTGTGCAGTTTCAAATGTATCAATCGTAATCGCTGATACAACTTGCGACATTGAAACAAGTAAAAACGGAATTGGCAGTAAACGCTTGATGATCATAATTCCTCACAGGTAGTTAGACACTATGAGAACAAGTACCAGAGCGCTGTACTCCCAGACAATGCTAAATCGTACGGACTTAATTAGTTTAAGTTAGAAAAATCTGCTTGAGGATTTTGCAATAAAATTTCAAATAGTGTGGCAGCCACTTCCAGAGTTTAAAATTGCTTTGCCCATCAGTGCGATCATACCATTCAGAAGGAACTTCCTTGATGGTCTTACCTTGAGCATAGGCCAAGTAACAAAGCTCAATTGCGACTTCAAACCCCCCTTGGCTTTCAAGCGTCTGTGACCTGAGCCACGCTCCATCATAAAGTTTAAAATTATTGGTCGGATCTGAGGTTGGAAAGCCAAAAAGTTTTAGCGAAACTCCAGCGACTCGAGACATTAATCCCTTCAGCCACGGCCCTCCGTGCTGTTTGCCGCCCGGCATATAGCGCGAGGCTGAGACAAGTGTCGCCCCTTCGTTCCAAAGCTTAACCATCTCAGGAATAACAGCAAGCTTATCTGAGCAATCACCCATCACTACAATAACTGGGCCAGGCTGGCTTTTAGAAAATCCCCATTTCAAAGCATTCAGTGCGCCGCGACCAAAATCATTTTTTTCTAGCTGGATACGGGAATCTAATTTCTGCAACTCCTGTGCCACGGGAACCGTAGTATCACCTGCAAAATCGTAGACAAAGGTCATCGAGTCAAAGTCGACTTGCGCTTCCTTAAAGCGCTCATAAAGTCGCCTGGCGTTTTCGCCTTCGTTGTAGACTGGGACTAGGATTTGTGTCTTGTTGATCATTGGAAATTATTACTGTGACTGTGCTTAGGCTTGAACTTGACCTTATACTTTAGCTAATCTTTTGGAGATCCGTTAGACTCATTTTATGTTCACGGATTCACATAAAATTCGCTCAGGATGACGAACCAAATCTGCTGTGACGAAAAAGTATTCAATTAAATCTGGCGTTTCAATTAGATTGTGCCGAGCTTTACTTGTTCCACTACCCAGGGCACGACCTCATCCAAAATTGTCTCGAGTGAAGTTTTAGCCTCGTAACCTAAAACACGTTTTGCTTTTTCGCAGTTAGGTACACGCTTTTGCACATCGTATTCAAACGGCTTATCGCTAGTAAAACGGAAAGGCTTAGTCGGATTGATTTTCTTCCAAATTAGCTCCGCTAGTTCGAGCACGGTGGTCGATCTTTCAGTGGAAAGGTTGAAATCTTGATTGAGGGCATTTTCGTGTTCGATCGCAGTGCGAATTCCACGCGCTAAATCGCCGCCGTAAGTATAGTGACGCACCTGCCCACCGCTGCCTAAAATATGCAGCGGGTCTTGACCCTTGACCACCTTTTGAATCAAATCCGGCACAACGTGACTCATGGCCAGGCTGACATTTCCGGACAAAATCTCTTTATCTCCGAGAGCACGCTGCTCGCCAACGCCAACGCAATTAAATGGGCGCACAATTGTATATGGCAGACCATATTGAATTTTTGCTCCGCGGGCAAAATACTCACAAGATAATTTCTGAAAACCGTATGTACTTAACGGTGGAGCACAGCGCAGTTCCTCACCTTCAGGTGTTGGGAAAATAGTTGCTGATTCAAAAACCATGCTCGAGCTTAATACTGTAATTTTCTTTAAACTCCCGCGCCTAAAAGCATCGATTGCAGCGTCAAATGTTGAAGCGACAATGCGCTCATTCTCCGCTAAGAGATCATAGGCATATTCGTGAAAATAACTAATCCCACCGATCATTGCAGCACCAGCCAAGACATCGCTGCAGCCGCCGACAATCTCTTTCATCAGAACTGTATCTTTTACATCGCCACGAACAAAAGTGTAATTCGGGTGATGATCGTAGGATTTCTTAATTTCACCGTATTTAGAGTAATTATCAATCCCGACAACATGCCAACCATGATTGAGTAACTCTTCAACGACATAACCACCAATAAATCCTGCTGAACCTGTGACTAGAATTTTTTTACTCACGTTACCTCTAATTAATTACCTGTTTACCTGCGCCCCTGGAAAAACTTCTAACTTAGCCTTATGCACCATGCCCCAAACATCAACAACTGGCTGTTTGAAAGTCAAACCCTGGTAATGCGCGTGCGGAGTTCCGATGATGACTGCATCAGCTTTAAGCACTGATTCCAAATCCATACTCTCTGGTAAATATGGATCATGCCAAAGCACGGTTGCTCCGTTAAACTCCAGGGTTTTCTTGACCTTGAAACTCAACGATTCGCGAATGTCATCGTTATTAGCTTTAAATGCCATCCCCAAAAGCGCAACCTTCTTGCCCCAAAGATTTCCACCCAGTGCTTTTTTAGCCTTATCAACGGCAAGTCCCGCTAGACCTTCATTGACTAGCATTGCCGTGTGACCGAGATGAAACTGATGATCAAAGAAACTCGCTAACTGCATTGTATCTTTAAACAAGCATGGTCCGGCAGCAAAACCTGGGGACTTATAACCCTTGGCACGTGGGTATTCATAGCGAATTGCCTCGTAGAGGCGATAAAAATCAACGCCGTTTTGCTCTGCAATCGCATAAAATTGATTAGCAATCGCAAATTCCAAGTAGCGCCAGGAATTTGCCATCAGCTTTGTTAACTCAGCCTCAAGTGGGCTAAGCTTGATGATCGAAGGGGCAATTCTGGAAAATAATTCCTTGGCACGATTAAAACTTTGATCGTCAAAAGCTGAAACAATTTGTGGCAAGTTCCAAATTTCTTCCAAACCTACACCTTGCGCCACACGTTCCGGGCAAAATGCTAACTTGGTTTTGGGATTTACTAGTGCAAGCTTTTCCTTGAGGTGCGACATCGTTCCAGGGAATAACGTTGAACGCATAATAATCAAAGTATCGTCGGCAAAATACTGTTGATAGTCGGCAAAAATTCGAGTTACTTCAGAAACTTTTGGGTTCAAGTGCTCATCAACCGGCGTTCCGGTAACAAAAACAATGACGCTCGCATCTCGACAAGCCGCTGAATCAGTTGTGGCCTTAAGCCCCGCTTGTAGCGCATGTTGTAATGTTTGGTCCCCATCCTTTTCTAAAAAGGGAAAGCGCCCCGAATTAACTGTGCGCACCGCGTTTTCGTTAATATCAATCAACGCTACTTCCAGGCCAGCAAGAGCAAACGTTACACCGAGAGGTAACCCAACGTGCCCACAACCCCCAATAATCACAACTTTCTTATCCATCGATAGCCCCTTTCTCAATCTGAATCATGAAGATACTTAAGCTGGGCGCCCCACGACAAATGTTTGCGCACCGAAAAATTTCCATAAAAACGGCATTTTTAAATACCAGCGAATCAATCCTGAAAAATGCCCAAGTTTCGATTTAACAGTATAGGGCAAAAATCGCGGGATCAATTCTTCTACACTAAAACCACAGACTTCCAATGCTTCAGCCAAGCTATGCTCAGTTAAGGCAATATGATGATCAATATAATCCCAATACGACGGGCCGACATAGCGGATATTCGGCTGTAGAATTATGACTTTACCTGTAGGTTTTAATACAGCTCGGACTTCATCCAAGACCTGCATCAATTGATCTTTAGATCTCAAGTGTTCGAGAAAGTTACTCATAAAAACAACGTCAACTTTCCCTGGCAGTGTGTTGCGAAAATTGGTTGCTGGTTGAATAAAAACTTTCACACCGTGTTTTTCGAGCTCGCGCGCATGTGGGCTTAAATCAAGTGCATACTTCTGAGCAGCAGAAATCTGCTTGATAAAGTAGCCGTCCCCTGCACCGATATCTAAAACACTAGCAGTCGGGCTAATATACTTTTGAAAAAAATCTTTACACAAAATTGACCAGACATACTCGCGAGATTGGTTTTCTTGATCGCTAAAACGTCGAGTATAAATTTCATATTCTTTCGGATCGATCGAATCTTGTAATTCTTTGTCTAAACTCACTTTTTCGGCTGCTTCCATAATTGCTTTATCAGTTGGCTACTGCGGCTCTTCAGGGCGCGCAAAAATCTTTGATAATCCCCGCTACAAATCATTGACCATGCTCGGCGCGCCAAGCGTATGACTTCACGCGCAGAAGGAGTTCTTCCAGTGTAAAAGCAGAGTGCCAATTTTGGCTGAACCTGCCCCACACATGTAAATCCAAATAAAAATCTCGCGGAGATTTCGGGGCTAATTGCTACCTCAAAACTAAGCTTTTCGCCACCCCGCACACGATTCCAAGGGGATAATTCGAAAACCAGGTTTTGTCGATGATTTGCGTGAATTCTCAGCTGCTTGGTCCAGCGCTGTACTGTTTTTGTGCGAATAGTTTGCAGATCGTCAGCTTTCAACAAGCTTACGCGAAATAAAGTTTCCCTGCCGAGTTCTGCTGCTGTCGTGCTTTCTGGATTAAGTCGCAAAGAGATTCCAATTGAGCGTAGGTCGTCTCCGGGCATGACAAAATCAACTCGCAAGTTCCCCGGGTTGATTTGCAAAAATCTGTCGCAACTTTGAACCAAGGGGTGCGGTCTAACAGCATGCATCCCTTGCGGCAGGAAAACACGCGGAAAGGGCGGAATAGAGTTCGACTGAAATTTTTCTAAGCTACTGAGCAGCTCCTCAGTTGTAACTATCTGCATAACCCGCTCTGGACAATCGATCACGCGGTCCACTTGAAGCAACAATCCAGCAACGTAATTGCGATCTGCAGGCCTGCTAACAAAAATAAAATCTGCCGCAGCAATCAACGCTAAAAGTCGGCTTGCGGAAACATTTGCGAGCAAATTATTCTGCGGATCAGATCCCAGACTAGTCAGATCTAAATATTGATACTGTCCGAATTGCTGTAGCTTGAATGTCCTGTCTGCGGAGCGTGTCCGGCGCGTAGATAAATCTTCAGTTTGCTGCTCGAACTTCGCACTAGAACGATCATTCGGCGGTTGGCCTAAGAGCTGATTTTTTTTTGCATCTTTTGTAGCAGCTTGCGCCATGGTTGTGTTAGTCTCTTGCAGCTTATTGACTGTGGGCCTACTAATTCATCTACAGCCAGCTAAGAACTAATATTAATACTATATCAATTTAAACCTTGATACATGAGAATTCTTGTCTTTGCTACTGATCTCCTTCCCTTGCCTGGATTACCGACAAGTGGCACAGCCTTAAGAACTTCCGGATTCATTGCGGGTTTTAAAAATTTAGGTCATGAAGTGCATTGTGCTGTTCCTCGGCAAGCACTGGCACTAGCTCAAGCAAAAGGTGCGCTTAAGAATTTTTCTACTGAAGTAGTCGCCAATCTCAGCGCACTTGCCTTTGATAGCACTAACCAAGAAGCGCTGGCTGCTCAAGTCGCGCCAGATTTAATTTTCTGTGGACATTGGCCTGCATACATTTTTCCAAAAGCTCCGCCAGTTCCAGTGGTAGTTGATCTGGCAGGACCACATCTACTCGAAAGACACTATCAAGGCTCGCCCAACCGCACTGACTCGCTCTTTGGCAAACTGACTGTGTTTGCCAGTGCAGATTATTTTATTACCTCCGGGCCAAGGCAAAAAGAATATTTTCGATCCTTTTTTGAACGCACAGGGCGGAGCGATTTCAACCAAGCCTCAACTGAAATCCCCATGCCTTTGAGTGAAAATTCTCCCTGCGCCGAAAACTCGAAGCGCAGTTCAAGAAACTATCCGCATTTTATCTTTGGAGGAGTATTTTTACCCTGGCAAGATCCCACTCAAGCCTTGACTAATCTCAGCGAATTTCTTGCAGCAAAACAAACAGGGAAATTAACACTGATTGGTGGAGTGCATCCACACTACCCAGTGCATAGTGGCGTCTATCAAAAATTATTTTCTAAACTCGAACTTAACCCACAGGTTACGCGAAAACCGCTCATGCCGTTTGAAGAATTTGCCTCAGAACTTGCAAGCGCAGATGTCGCCCTGGACTTAATGGCTTGGAATTTAGAACGCGAACTTGCGCTTACAATCCGCAGCACAACTTATCTCTGGGCAGGTCTACCGGTAATTTATAATGACTTTTCGGATCTTTCCGACTTAATCCGGCAGTATGATGCAGGGTGGACGGTAAGCCCTGCAGACTTGTCGGCACAGCAAAATATTTTTTCTGAAATTTCGGCAAATCCTGAGTCTGTTAAGAAAAAAGCTAAAAACGCGCTGCGCCTTGCCGCTGCGGAATTTAATGCCAGCAAGAGCGCTCAAAAAGTGCTCGATTTACTCGGGGCACCGCGCACAGCACTGGCCGATATTGTCTACATGGACTGTGAGCAGCGCGACACCGCAATTTGGAAGAATAGCGCAGTCTCGACTTTCTTTAGGGCACGGCGCAATTCACTTTCCCGCATCGATTTAAGACTTTCGACTCGATTTAACCCACCCGATGCTCCGTTAGAAGTGACTATTTCCAGTGCGAGCGACTTCGAGTCTAGTCAGGCTGATCTTAAATTTCAAACCACGCTCGCTCCCGAAAGCATCCCTGAGGATGATTGGTACTCAATTCATTTGCCGATGATCCAGACTGATCAATTACTGCGACTTGACTTACGATCGCAAGCCAGCGCACCCGATTGCGCAGTTTATGTCTGGGGCATGAATCATAGCCCCGACCCGCTGATGGGTAGCATTAAAGATGGTAAATTCACAAAAAATTATGCTGTCTGCATGAGGACGTTCTCGTGAGCTCGCAAGCAAAGTCAAAAAGCGTGCTCGTGCATGTTGTAACCTATAACCATGGGGATGTAATTAATGCCTGCCTCGATGCGCTCGATACGATCAGCCCAGCAGGCTTAAGTCTCCAAATCGAAGTCACAGACAACTGCTCTAGTGACGACACAGTTTTTCACCTCCAGAAGCGTCAAGCTCGTGAGCATTTCCGTTTTTTTCTTAATCCAGAAAATACTGGTTTTTCACATGCTCATAACCAAGCAGTTCAACGCGTGATTGAAAATAAGATTGATTACTTACTGGTACTCAATCCCGACGTGCGCTTAGAAAGCCCTGCGATCCAGGAGTTAGTGTCAGCCCTTGAGTTTGATCTGCAGGCTGGCACGGCAACGCCGAAACTGTTTCGCTCGAATCATAATCTTGACCCTGTGCAACCGCGCTGTTTTGATGCCTGCGGAATGTTTATCACGCCTAGCCTGCGGCACTTTGACCGTGGCTCAAATCAACTCGACCGCGGACAGTATGACGAGCCTGCATATGTTTTTGGCGGAACTGGAGCTTGCTTATTAATCAAACGCGAGTTTCTAGTTGATGTCTGCTTCGACACTCACGAGCTTTTTGACAATTCATTTTTTGCTTATCGCGAAGATGCAGATCTTGCTTGGCGCGCTCTGCTTTATGGCTGGAAATGTCGCTATGTGCCAAAGGCAATTGGCTACCATCGACGGGTTGTTTTACCCGAAAGACGAAAATCACTTCCACCAGCATTAAATCATGCTTCAGTTCGCAATCGCTTCTTAATGCAAATTAATCAATTTCACCCCTTAGACACTCCTCAAGCACTGCTACCTGGACTACTACGCAACCTCCTTGTTGTTCTCGGCAGCATTGTCTTTGAACGTAGTTCATTATCAGCATTCAAAGAATTAATGTCCCTCTGGAGCACACAGCTCAAGCGGCGGGCACTGATTCAAGCGCACCGCAAAATTGGACCAGGAGAAGTGCTCCCTTGGTTTGCCTCGAAGGAATACAGTCAGAAGGCATTAGCTCAAAGTCAAGCGCCTGAAAAAATTCGCACGATACATGCGGTGATCATTGATTATAAATCACCAGACCGAGTGGAGCGGCTGCTGCAAAGCTTGAAGGCTACGACACTTCCAGCAGATTTGAGCTTTTCCTACACAGTAGTTGATAATTCGACGGATAATCGTGGTTTTGCTGGTGGAATTAACTCCTGCCTCAAGGGCCGGCACGATGATGCCTTTTTAATTTTAAACCCCGACCTCACACTTGAGCCCGCTTCCCTACAATGCTTAGTCAACGATCTAAACCAATACGAGAACCTCGCGGTCGTTGCGCCAGTATTGCATAATCAAGATTACAGTTTACAATTAGGCTTCACTGCGCGTCGTCTGCCGACGCTGGGGTCAACTCTCTCTGAGCTTCTCGGGCTTAAGCGACTCTGGCCTAAAAATCCTTGGACTAGCTCATACCACTTAAGCGACATACCAAAGAACTCAGCTCGAGCGCTACAACATGACTTACCTCAGGTAGTTGAACAACCTGCTGGAGCCTGTCTATTAATCAGACGTAAAGCTTATGAAATTTTGGACGGTTTCGATCAAAGCTTTTACCCTGCATGGTACGAGGATGTAGATTTTCTCAAGCGCTTGAGTTGCACACGTTTCGTAGCTGCACTTTCTACCAAGACCACGACAGCAGGCAGCCGCGTGATCCATGAGGGTGGGCATTCGCTCACGGCTCTTAAGCGCAGTGATTTTTATAAAATTTGGTTTAAGAACATGGCCCGTTACTGGTGGAAGCATGGAAATTTCTTTGAAATCGCCTTGCTTATGCCGACGATCCTCCTGGCCTGGTTACTGCGAACAGTATTCGTTAATATGCGCACGATTCTATCTAGCAAATAGTGAAACGCTTTAGGGGCGCGTTGATTGGCTAATCTTTATAACTTCAATCTGCCGATACTCGCGCAGTTGAGCAAATTCCTCAGGGCTAATTAAAAAAGTAATATTCTCAACTGTAGCATTTGCTGACACCGCCCGCGCCGATCTAGCTACAGAAATCAAGGCAAAGACCAACAAATTACGCTCAGACCCTTGAGTTCTATTGTCAGTCACGCGAAGTAGTAAATCAACTTTTAGATTATCCAACTTCGACTCGTCAGCAACAAGGCCATGCATTAAATTTCGCTTCACTGGAATCGTCAGTGCTCTTAGCTGACGCCTTTCGGGCTGGATACCTGCATTGGATGATTGCAATCGATCGCTTCGATTTTCCATCAGGGCTTGTTGGTCAAGCTTAGCACTTAAGTTTTCTGCTGCAGGTTCCTCCATTGCACTTTGATCTTTTGCTCGCTTTTTTAGACCTTGGGCAGCTACTTGATTGCCAGCTTGCTCGACAGCTGCTGCAAAACCAGGCTCGATATTCTTACTATCAGCAAGTGGCGCCACAGTGCCCTGAAGAGTCGGTAGCTCCGAGCTAGCCTTAGCTTGCGCAGCGCCAATTTGATTTTCTTTTTGCTCGGTATCAGCTTGCGCGAGTTCTGCAGTTTCTACCTGCGCTAGCACACTAGACGGAGTAGCTGGCACTGCCCTGCTTCCCGTCTCAGCCTTAAACGCTTGAGGTGCTTGACTTAGGTCGTTTTCAAGCGGTGCCGATTGGACAGAGATTTCGTCACGCGATGACTGATCTTGCAGTGACCCTTCTTGCCGCTGATCTTGCAGCGCCTGATTTTGTAGTGGCTGATTTATTGCCTGGCGTTCTAGCTCTTTGCCGCCGGTCGCCATTTGCCCAGCGCTCGAGGACACTTGCTTACTAGAAGTTAGACTCGTCCCGGATTTATCGGCCAGAGCTTTTTCCTTCATTTCACTAGCGCTCTTTGCTTTGCTGTTTAAGACTTGATCGGGTTCATAATTTTTCGGCGCAACCAGCAGTGCAATCGTTGCCACTACAAGCGTTGAAGTTGCAAGGCTCAAGGTCTTCCAATTTAAGAATTTAGGAAAAATTGACCCGACCTCAAGTTTTTGAACTTGATCCATCGTCTTGACTGAGAAGGCAGGATGAACAGTACTGACCTCAGCACCAAGCTGAGCTTCAAGTCCAATCAGTCTTTGGTAATTTGTAAATTTCCGAGCACAAGTTGGGCAGGCCTGTAGATGTGCTTCGAAAAGTGTGCGTCTGTCTTCAACCAGCACACCCTCCAGTGCATCCAAAATCATTGCTTCAAACTCTTCGTGCTTCATTAGTTTCAATTCACCTGTTCAGCTAATTTCCCTCAAACATTATCGCGCTTAATAATAGCCGTGCACGGTTAAGCCGTGAACGGACTGTGCCCACCGGGATATTTAAGATTTTTGAGACTTCCTCATAACTACGTTGTTCAATTCCGCAAAGCACTAAAACTTCGCGAAAAATTGGATTTAAAGTGGCGATTGCATGCTGTAACTGGCTTAACTCCAGGTCCTGAGCAGGATTTGAAGTGCTACGTGCCGTAGCTTCAATTGCCGCTAGATTAGCAGTTCTTAAGCGACTCTCGCGATAAGCGCGTGATCTAAAATAAGTATTACAGGTATTAATTGCAATCCTGGTGATCCAGGTTTTAAGTGCCGCTTCGCCGCGAAACCGACTCAGGCCTTTAAAAACTTTTATAAAGGTTTCTTGGGCTAAATCATTAGCTACGTCGCGGTCTCCAGTTTGTCTAAAAATTAGATTCACAATCAGCTCTTGATATTTAAGGACAATCAGGCGAAATTCGTCCGTGGCACCTGCAAGAATGCGCTGAATAAGTTCTCTTTCTTCCTGAGGCGTTAGATCCTGCACCTAACCCTCTTAGCCTTGCTTAATTAGTTAGACCAGAGGGATTTAAAAGAGTTCGCATTTGCGATAATCTTTAGGAAGTTCAACCGCTTATGCTATAAATTAAGAAGTAAAGGCACAGCTTAGAGTAGATCGACCATAACAAATACTGAATTTTTGTTCTTTCTCAGATTTAAATTAAATATCGAGTATAGCTTTCCTCAATGCAGATTGTCTTTGCCTTGAGGGAAGTCAGCGTGGATTAAGGTTTTTAAGTTATTACTTTATAATACACTTACTCCAACTCTCACTTGTGAGGACTAATGCTATTTCTTCTCGAAGTGTTTTAGTCCTGACAAGGAGTAACGATGATAATCACAAGAACATTCGGATCAATCGCGGCATTACTTGACGCGATCGTGCATACAGCAACATACGACTTGCTAAATACATGCGCACGTGAAAACAAATCCAGCAACGGACCTAGCGCCCTAAGCACAAACGACAATTATACCGCGTGGTGTGACTGGGTGAGTTCACTCACCTCGTCCATCGGATTGTCAACTCGTGGATGGACCAACGGAGAAAAAGCACTCGCTCTTTGTGTCTATCACTTTGCTTTCAAGCTAATCGAGGTAGACTCGACCAGTGCCGAAAGCACTTTGTGTCACATCAGCTACGATTACCTAAGGAAAAGCTTCACCATGTTCATAACAGGAGAATGGGAGTGTTGTCCTCAGGATTGGGAAGAGGTGGAAGAAGCAGTTAAGTAGACCGCTCCAATTTTCACTTTAGGGAGATCCATGCTGAACTCCCCTCTTCTTATTCGATTTTTATTCGACCAAAACCAGCAAGTTTAGCACGAGGCAAATGCCGCTTCATTCCAAACCTGCCCGGCCCGAATTACCTCTTCCTCGGTAATATACATTTGAGGCGCAAAGCGTAGATATCCACCACGAGAAGAAACAAACACACCGCGCTTAATAATTTCCTTCATCAACTCCACCGGGTCCGTTTTAGTTACAAATGAAAGAATTCCGGAGCGATTAATTTTGTCGGGGAATAAAACTGGTTGATAAAATTTACGGTCAACAACAGTTAAAAATTTGTCTTGTAGACTAAAAATCCTATCGCGAATTGCCTCCATTTTCTGGCCTGAAAAAATCTGCTTGAGCGTAACCTCAAATCCATGCAACTCAGCTGGCGCAATCGTGCTATATTCAAACATTCTACCGTCGGGATGTGGGTCAAGTGTCAGATTTAAATAATCCACTCCCTGTTTCATCATATCTTGCCCAGTTAAAACTGGCGCAAGTTTTTGGCGAAATTTTGGACTAGTATAAAGTAGCGCTAGCGAGCTCGGCCCAATAAGCCACTTCGACGAAGGTGCGGCTATCGCTGAGATTTTCAGCGCTTCAGGGTAAATCGGCAAGGCCCCTAGGCTTTGTGCCGCATCAACTACAAAATCAATTCCGCGCTCCGCACAAAGCTCTGCAATACGCGCAATGTCGCAAGCAAAGCCACTAGTAAATTGCACATGACTGAGTGCCAGTAATTTTGTTTTAGCTGTGAGTGCCTGAACTACCGACTGATAACTAAACGAATGTGGGCGTTGTGGGTCAATCCGCAGGTCCGGAATAATTTTCAAGACAATGCCATTCCGTTCCAAATATTTCCAAGGATAAAAATTAGATGGGTACTCATGCTCGTAAGTCACAACTTCATCACCTGCGACAAGGGCCTGCGCCGCAACTAATCCTTGCGCAACTACACTCAAACACTCTGCGGTATTACGTAGGATTGAAATGTCGCTTGGATTTGCTTGTAAAATTTTTCCAAGCTCAGTGTGAATTGAGCGCAGTAGTTCATGATAGCCCTCAAACGCCTTAATTCCGTGCAATGCTTGGCGCTGCACGGACTCAATTAACGCTTCGAGAGCAGCTTGATGCAGCGGCGAAACCCCGCAGCTATTTAAAAAGATGTAATAATCTTTTACTGGAAACGCTTTACTTGAAGTCTCAAACATGAGTTTGCTTTATTAAATTAGTCGCAACTATAAACACCATTAGAGTATGCAGTCGATCGACCCGTTCCCTGATAGTCTTCTCGGCTTTCCGTGCGACCTGCCCCAACATTGCAATCACCATCTCCGGCGGGTTCATAGTTACCGACTTCTTTGACCATCACATTTGCTGTGTCGGCTACACCGTTGACAATGATTTCATATTTTTGCCCTGCTCGAGTATGAAAAGTGCCCTGACAACTCCCCCCGTGGGCTCGATACCAACATTTTTTATAAATTGATAAATAATCGTAACAATCACAGGGCGGACCTTTGTCTTGATAATATTTTTGTTGACATGACTGGTAGCTGTAATAGTCTAATTTACCGTAACCCTCACAATCGTAGGGCTCTTCATTCACATCAATCGAAAGCTTAAAGCTATGCTTACCGGGCAGCACTTGGATGCCAGAATTTTTAAAGGCGATACCGTCTACTGCGCGCTGATAAAAATCAACCGCATCGCCACCTTCGTATTTTGTCTTAACTAGCGCGATTTGTTCTTCGGGTAACTCCGGACCCTCATAGCCCTTTACTGGCGTACAGGCTGAGATACTGAGTAGCGTCCCAGCTAAAACAATTAAGCGAAAAACTGTAATAAAATCAGATATTTTCATAGTTAGACCCAGAAAAATACTTTTGCTACGCAACAAACTCCTGAAAACGGCCGAATTATAGATCAGAATGATAGATCAAACAGTAAATAAAATTTCGACCCAGGTTTTGCCTTCAACTACGGCATCTGGTCTCCAACCATCACTAATTATGGGGGCAAAACCTGTGTCTTTTAACAATTTTGGGCAGCTTTTTATGCCTACGGCGGGGGTGCGTACTGATTTCGGACTTGCCCAACTGCGCAGCCTTAATCAATTGGGCTTTGGCGTAAGCTCTCAGCTAACAGAAAACTCCCGCTTGGCAATCTTGCCAAATCTGTTTCACAAACTTGATGGAACACTCACTTCTAACCTCGCTAAGCTTGCGCTGAATATCTTGGGAATTGATGCTGAGCAACAGAAAATCGCGCCTTTCTCTAAGAAACTTTGGAATGAACATGTCGGCACACAGCCGCTGCAAGCCAAAGACACGCTCGTGGAAAATATCAAAGCTTTTGGTTTCCAGATTGATGACATTGCACAAAAGTTTTTGGGCAGTGCAAAAACCGACCAAAGCAATTTGCAATTACAGACATTAACCGATGTTAGCATTCCGCTTAATCCAAGAACACTTGAACTTGGCGGCACGCGTGCGGATCAGCTATTACTCAAAGAACACATTCGCCGTGGGTTATTACAGCATGCACGTCCTGTGCCTTATGAAAAAAACAAAAATGACCAAAAGAAACAATCAGCCCTAGCAGAATATTTAAAGCGTCAGGCCAACAAGCAGAGTACGAAATTTTCTACGCTTTTAAGCAAGCTCTTTCAGGCTTCAAGGCTAGCTAATTAAAGTGGCGATCAAATCAAAGTCCTTAACTTCGGTAATTTTCACGCGCACAAACTTCCCCTGTAAATCGCTGAGTTGATTGGCAAACTCCTCAGGGACGTCATTAATAATTACTTGGCCATCTGTCTCCGGACCTTGCCACTCGGTTCGAGCCGAGAGTAGTAGCTCTGTATCAGGATGAAATCCATCAACTAAGACCTTCATTTCTGAGCCAACTAATTTAGCCAGTCGCTGGTCGACCACTTTTTTTTGCGCTGCCATGATTCGTGCGCGGCGCGCCTCTTTGACTTGATCTGGCACTTGCTCAGGATAAGTAAACGAATCCGCTTCTTCTTCCTGAGAATAAGTAAAAGCTCCGACATGAGTAAAGTGCCCGGCACTGACAAATTCTTCGAGCATTTCTACATCAGCCTCGGTTTCACCGGGAAAGCCGAGAATAAAAGTTGTCCGTATTGCCAAGTCCGGTGCAGCCTCACGAATACTTTCAATCAAAGCTCGCGTTCCCTTTTCACCAAGCGGCCGGCGCATACTTTTCAAGACACTATTACTGACATGCTGTAGTGGAATATCTAAATAATTGCAGATTTTTTGCGAAGCAATAATTTGACGTATTAGTTCTTGATTTGTACCTACCGGGTAAGCATAAAAGAGTCGCACCCAGAAATCGTCCTGACTGATTTGATCGATATTACTGAGTAAATCAGCTAGTTCAGATTTAATCCCACGGTTTCCTGGGAAATCCGTGCCATAGGCAGTTAAATCTTGAGCCACAAGATTAAATTCTTTAACTCCATGATCTAAGAGCAGTTTAAATTCCGATAAAATCGAACTTTGCTGACGTGAACGTAATCCGCCACGGATTTTTGGGATAATGCAAAAAGCGCACGGACGATTACAACCTTCAGAAATTTTTATAAAAGCAGAATGTTTGCCTGTAGAAAGAGCACGCGGCATAGTTTCATCATAGAGAAAATATGGCCGGCGCGCCTGATCAAAGCATTCCGCTGTAGTCGAACCCTCTTCACCAATCTTCAATAATTCATCGGTTGAAACAAAACGATCAACCTCGGGAATCTCGGCTTGCAATTGTTGGCGATAACGCTCAACCATACAACCAGCAACAATCAGCTTACGACAGCGGGCTGATTTCTTGTAGGCTGCCATTTCCAAAATTTTATCAATACCTTCTTCAACGGCGGACTGTAAAAAGGCGCAAGTATTCACAACAATCACATCAGCCTGTTCAGGATTTTCAACTGCGCGATAACCTTGATCGAGCAGCACCCCAAGCATCACTTCTGAGTCGACTAAGTTCTTGGCGCAACCTAAGGTAACAAACGCAACATTGCCTTGGAATGGTGCAGCTTTCTTGGTGACAGTGCCACTTGGCTGTGTCTGGTCTGCACTGGAACAAGTTGATTCAGGGTAAATTGGTAAAGGCATAAGTTCGGCCGGGGCTAAAGATTAGTTTCCTGGATTGGGCGTGTTGCCGCGACAGGTAGTGCGCTTGCGGTTTTACGACGATCGATCACATCAGTGCCTTTTGGAATTTCAAAAGCAAAGCTTGTCGCAGGAATGTTGTCGTCATGTTTAATTGTCTCAAGTAAAATATTTGTTTCATTCCCGCCTACATCAATCAGATGCGCACCAAGTGGTGCATAAGTTTTAGCATCAACTACTAAACTGAAAGCCTGGAACCCTGCATCAGAATTTTTTGCCTTTAGTTGGAGGACTAACCCCTGATCGCTCAGGCAAGCATCGAGAAAGGAAAAGTTCTCGGAAAGTTTGCCCACGCCAAGGAGAAAGGAAACGGGTAAGTCGGAAGTAAAAGCATTTTTAAAGTCAGCGATTGTGACTTGATTTGCCTTTGGTTCATGGAAATAAAGCAGATTGCCATCAGCCACAAAGCGCTGTTCGCGTGGGCTTTGATATTTCCAATCCATGTATCCGGGTTTCTTAAAGCGCACTTCCCCGCGACTTGTTTCTTCTTCAGCCAGCGATATGAAAGTTGAGACTTGTGTAAATTTCGCAGTTAAGGAATTAAGCCCGCGATAGTTTGCATCGATAGTCTCGATTATATCTGCGGGGACTTTTGGCTTTACACCGGGCTGGCAAACAAAAAGTCCCTCAGCGATAGCCAAAGCGGAATTTGCGAAAAAGCCAATCAAGAAAATAGAAAACGCGCGCCAAGTTTTATTAGTTTTAGTTCTATGCATAGCCATTCTAAGACGAAGTAAAGTGCCATCTCATACTAAAACTAAGCGCTTTTCTCAAGAATATAACCACACAGATCGCCGAATTAATCATATATTTGACATCAAAAGTGTCGAAATTGAGCATTTTTCGCATTCTTTGAGAGAATTATCCGTTGCATCCTGCAAAAAAAACTGTCTTTTAAATTCATTTCTGAGAATAAGTTAGGGCTGTTACACTTAAGTGCGTTACGTTGTCGGGCCTCAGTAAAGTTCCTGCTGTTTTAATTTCCCCACAACCCTGAACCTGCCACGATATTCACTTCTAACGGACAGTCTTTTTGCCCAATGCCACGGATAAATTTCTTATCTAAGTATCCAGGATGGAGTTTCAAATTGTTAAAATTCTAACATTTCATCCCCGCATTCAATTGTTAGAATTTTGTTAGCGCTACTTATTGCTGATTCTAAATTGTCTAGTGAGTGCTAGAAACCTTTCAAGGGAAGCCTTTGACTCAGTTCTAGGTTGAGCCAAGATCGGGCTTAATCAGCGCTTCCCCCTAGATTGAATGGTCTCGAGTTAATAACTTAAAAAAGGAGCCGCTATGCGTAACTCAAAAGCAACTTTATTAGCGACGGCAACTGTACTGGCATTATCCATGTCAGCGCCAAGCCTGAGCTTAGCTGAAGATAAGGTTTACTATAAAGACGGAACGACATTTGAGCTTGGAGATATGAAGCTCAAAATGAATATTCGTCTACAAGAGCGCTTTGAATATACTGACAACGATGGTGGTGAAGATACCAATAGCTTCTCTGTCCGCACAGCACGTCTTGAGTTTAAAGGCAGCACTTTAGATAAAAAATTAGATTTTGCAGTTTCCAATGACTTCACAAAAGCAGAAGGCTTACGCGATGCATTTTTACAGTGGAACCTTGCGGAAGATCTTGGCGTAAAAATGGGGCAATACAAAACGCCACATGGTCGCCAATTTATGAATTCAAGTACAAAATTGCAGTTCGTCGATCGTTCAGCCGTTTCTAACTTCTTTACTTTCGACCGCAGACAGGGCGCGGGCTTTGTTGGCAAGCATGAAATGGGTGGATATCAAGTCGCTGTATTTAACGGTAACTCAACAGGCGAAGGCATAAATAGCGCCGGAGTAGATAGCGATCTACAAGGTTTTATCCAGGCAGATGCTAGCTTGATCGGCACATATGACCGCTCATTTGAAGGTGACCCAGTAGACACGCAAGAAGCTGCATTGGGCATTGGCGTAAGCGCGCATTATGGCCAAGGTGCTAAAACAGCAGAAGATCTAGCTACGGATTTTGATCAATACGGCGTAGCTGGTGACATCGGGTTTCGAAGCAATGGCTTCTCTGCTCAGGGCGAAGTCTTCTATGATTCATTCGAACCAGAAGGTGGAGATGAACAAGGAAACTTCGGATTCTATGCTCAAGCTGGTTACTTTTTCGTTCCAAAAGAATGGGAGGTTGCTGGACGGTTCGGCATGATTGATCTTGACGAATGCTCAAGCTCATACTGCGAACAAATGGAATACACAGCTCAAGTTGCACACTACATCAACGGACACAATCTTAAGGTCCAAGCTGGAGTAACTTGGATTTCTAGAGAATTTGATGATGGACTTGGAGAAGACACTGATACGCTAAAAGCACAGCTTCAAGTTGCGGCATATCTCTAAACGTTATCCTTTCGCATATAATGAACCAGGCTAGTTAACGCGCATCACGCTAGCCTGGTTTTTTATTGTTGATTTGTGAGAACGGGAGGTGTTGCAGCGGTCCGAGGTTGAGGCGATTTACTTGGAACGGGAATTGTGAGCAGCGGAGTTTATTGTAATAAATGAGCAGCGCAGCAATCTCCCGTTGCAAACAAATCGACCAAGATCGGGCCGCTGCAGAGCACCTCCCTAATGTTTTTTATTATCCCCAGTCCTACGCCAGTGCCTGACGATCTCACCCTCAACCAGGTAAATCACGTCTTCGGCGATGTTAGTCGTGTGATCAGCAATACGCTCTAGGTTTCTCGAAACAGAAAGATAAAGCATCAGTGTCTCGGCGTTTGCCGGGTTCTTTTGGATTTCTTGGGCGATTCCTGAGTAAGCACTACGATTAATCGTATCAATTGCATCGTCAGCAGCATGCACTTCGCGCGCCAAAGTCGCATCCAATTCGATAAAAGCCTGTAAACTTTTACGTAACATATTGCGAGTTTTGTTGGCCATTTCTTGAAAATCGAAGGGCGAGGAAATGACGGGGACTTGCGCAAGTGCAATAGCTCTCTCGGCGACATTTTTCGCTAGATCACCAATACGCTCTAAGTCGTTATTAATTTTTAAAACAGCAATAATTAAACGCAAATCTAAGGCAACTGGCTGGTGCAAAGCCAATAACTTTAAGCACTCTTCTTCGATGCGCACCTCAATCGAATCAATTTCATTATCAGTTGCTAGCACTTGCTGAGCAAGCTGTGCCTTGCGGTCTGCGACTGCTTTGACAGCGAAATGCACATTCTCCTCAACTAAAGCGCTTAGACTTAAAAGCTCGCGCTTTACTCGATCTATTTCCGTAAATAACACCTTAGACATGAATTAAATCACCCAAATCGACCAGTTACGTAATCTTCTGTTTGTTTTTCTTTAGGGTTAGTAAAAATCTGCTTAGTTAAGCCATGCTCAACCAGCTGCCCTTCATAAAAAAAGGCGGTAAAATACGATACGCGAGCAGCTTGCTGCATGTTATGCGTGACAATAATAATTGTCAGTTCCTTACCCAATTCACCAATCAGATCTTCAATTCTTGCTGTTGAACGCGGGTCTAGCGCAGAAGCTGGCTCGTCCATTAATAGAATCTGCGGATTGACTGCAAGTGCGCGGGCAATACAAAGGCGCTGCTGCTGACCGCCAGAAAGATCTAAGGCGCTATCGTCGAGACGATGCTTAACTTCATTCCACAAATCTGCGCGCTCCAAGCTGCGCTGCACAATCTCACTTAGCACCGCACGGTCTTTTGTGCCATGCAGCTTTGGGCCGTAAGCAATATTTTCAAAAATACTTTTTGGAAACGGATTAGAGCGTTGGAACACCATTCCAACTTTCTTACGTAGCGCTATCAGGTCCACACTTGAGCAATAAATGTCTTCGCCAGTTACTCGCACGTCCCCACTGATGCTGGTGTTGCCGATTAAATCGTTCATGCGATTTAAGCAGCGTAAGAACGTAGACTTTCCACATCCCGATGGACCAATTAGGGCAAGAACTTTTTTCTCGACGACATCAAGTGAGATGTTAAATAGAGCTTGAGTTTTTCCGTAGAAAAAATTCAGATCTTTTACCGCAACCGTTGTACTATCGAGAACTTGGGTAATCGGACTTATCGGTTCATCATTATAATCAGCTTTCATAACTACGTTTAACATACACCTATCTCAGCTTCTTCTGAAACCGAGCACGAAGCCAAATAGCAAAGGAGTTCATACACAACAATACTATTAATAATACAAGGATTCCTGCTGCAGCATTTGCGTGAAAAGCTTCCTGCGGACGTGAGGTCCAGTTGAAGATTTGAATCGGCAGTGCGGTAAATGCCGAGGTCAAACCGTCCGGCACAAAGGCTACATAAGTCAGCGCACCAAGCGTTACTAGTGGAGCGGTCTCGCCAATCGCACGCGACATGGAAAGAATGCAGCCAGTTAAAATCCCCGGTAAAGCAACGGGCAAAACCTGACACCAAATTGTCTGCCACTTGGTTGCACCAAGCGCAAGCGATCCTTCGCGAATTGATTTTGGCACTGTGCGCAAGGCCTCGCGTGTCGCGATGATAATCACCGGTAGCACTAAGAGTGAAAGCGTTAACGCCCCTGCAATTAAGCTTCTACCGAGCCCAGCGTAGCGAGCAAAAAGCTGCAGCCCAAGAAGGCCGTAAATAATTGAGGGCACACCTGCTAAATTTGCAATATTTAATTCAATTAATCGCGTAAACCAGTTCTTCCCTGCATACTCTTCAAGGTAAATCGCGGCAGAGACACCAACCGGCACAGCAATTGCTGCCGTCAAAATCATCAAATAAAAACTCCCTGCCAAGGCTGACAGAATACCCGCTTTCTCAGCAAAACGCGAAGGAAAAGAGCTTAGAAACTTATAGCTCAGTCGCCCGAACCCAGAACTAAGCACATCATAGATCAAGGCTAAAAGCACACCAAGGGCCAAGACAATTGCCAGGATCGCAATCAACTTGAAAACAAGCTCTGCAACTGAAATTTTTTGGCCGGAGAAAATCATTGTAAAGATTATTGAAAAGACCTTTTGTAGCGCTCGCGCAGCGTAATGCTAATAAAGTTAAGAACTAGTGTGATGATAAAAAGCATCAAGCCAACTGCAAATATCGTTTGATACTCTAAAGTGCCGTGTGGAGTATCGCCGAGAGAGACTTGCACAATATAAGCTGTCATTGTCTCCATTGAGCGCAGCGGATTAAGTGTAAAAATTGGCTCCTGTCCGGCAGCGATAGCAACAATCATCGTCTCGCCAACTGCACGAGAGACTGCAATGATAAATGCTGCAGTAATTCCACCGAGCGCTGCAGGCACAAGCACTGAAAAAATCATTTGTAGCTTAGATGCACCAAGCGCATAGGCACCTTCCCGTAAGCTTGCAGGCACAACAAAAAGCGCATCTTCGCTAAGGGACGCAACCATCGGCAGAATCATAAAACCCATCACAATGCCTGCACCAAGGGCATTAAAGCTAGTCAGCTCTGGAATAAACTTCTGCAGAAACGGCGTTACTGAGAGCAAGGCAAAATAACCAAAAACAATTGTTGGAATGCCTGCTAAAATTTCAAGCATCGGCTTAAGTGTTTTACGCACACGCTCAGAAGCAAATTCACTTAAATAAATTGCGATTATCAATCCTAACGGGATTGCTACGGAGAGTGCAATTAATGAGGTGATAATTGTCCCAGAGATTAGCGGAAGAATACCAAAGTGCTTATCGGCAAAAAGCGGAGTCCATTCAGTATCAGTCAAAAATTCGACAAGGGAGACATGTTGGAAAAACCCCCATGCCTCCGTTACAAGGATCAGGACAATACCTAGAGTAGTCAAAATTGAAACGCATCCACAAGTTCCAAGACAGAAATGAATGAGTTTCTCTTTAACTACTCTAGTATCCAATGTCGCGTTTATCCCTTAGCTGTTTCTTTCGACATAAGCTGTTCAAGGGTCATACCAATGAACGAGCCTTTTTCAAATAAGGAACCAACAACCCGGCCATCGAAACGTGAATGTGCCATTTCATAAACCTTAGATTGTAACGGCACGTAGCCGACTTCTTTAGTCAAGCTCTCGCCCTGTTTAATATAGAAGGAAACAAATTGCTTCACTTCAGGCTTATCAGCCGCTTTTTTGCTGACATAAATAAACAATGGACGCGCTAAAGGTTGATATACTCCCTTCAGTACATTCTCAATCGTAGGCAATTGCGCGCCTTCGCCATTATTTGGATTTAAGTCATCAATCGATACAGCAGTAAGTTTGCTCTTATTTTCCTGATAATAAGCAACGCCAAAAAAGCCCAGCGCATTCTTGTCACTCGTTACACCCTGCACTAACACGTTGTCGTCCTCACTGCTGGTATAGTCGCCGCGACTTGCGTCTTCTTTGCCCATTACGGCTTCAGTAAAGTAGTCATATGTTCCTGAATCAACTCCAGCACCAAAAAGCTTAAGCGGAGTTGCGGGCCAGGCTGGATTAACATCGCTCCACTTCGTGATTTTGCCTTGCGCTTCTGGCTCCCACATTTTTTTAAGCTCAGCAGTTGTCATGGTCTTAGCCCAAGTATTGAGCGGGTTGACTACTACTGTCAGCGCATCATATGCGATTGGGAGTTCAATATATTCGATTCCATTTTTCTTACAGAGTTCAATTTCAGCTGCCTTAATTGGACGAGAAGCATCGGAAATGTCAGTTTCGCCAGCGCAGAATTTCTTAAATCCCCCACCAGTTCCAGAGATACCAACTGTTACTTTGACATCTGGATGGGTAGAACCAAACTCTTCAGCTACAGCTTCAGTAATTGGGTAGACTGTGCTCGAACCGTCAACTTTAATTGTCCCGCTTAGTGTTTCTGCAAATGATGTGCCGGCGACTAAGAACGCTGACAAACCAACTAATGCCAATGAATTTCGCTTCATAGAATATCTCCTAGAAGAAGTTATTAACGCAGCTGTAATACACTTTTAAGTTAGATAAAACGACAGTTGTTAATGTTAGAATTTGGTTAGGAATTTAACTTAGATTAATTTTAGCATATTACTAACAGGTAATTACCTGCGTTATGCACATGTTAGAGCAGTTCACAATTCTATCTAGTAAATAGTGAATTGTTCTAGAAGTAGTGCCTGGGCATGTGTATTTTGAAAGTGCTGCCCTTACCAGGAACGCTTTCAACACTTGGGTAGCCGCCATGAACCTGACAGATATGCTTGACTATTGCCAAACCCAAACCGGTTCCTCCACTTTTTCTGTCTCGAGCCTGATCTACCCGATAAAACCGTTCAAAAATTCGTGGTAAATGCTTAGATTCGATACCAATTCCATTGTCTTTGACGCTCAGAATAATTTCATCGTCTTCACTAATAGCTAGAAGCTGAATTACCCCCCGTGGGTCGCTATAATCGATAGCATTATTGACAAGGTTCACTAGCGCCTGCTCGACTAGCATGCGGTCAGCTTGCAGCATAAGTTCTGGCGGACAAGTCAGCTCAAGCTGAATACCCCGTGCCAGTGCTCGATCACGGCAGATCTGTTGCACCGACTGAAAAATATCGTCAATTTTAAACTCTTCAAAATTATGCGCATCGACTTTAGCTTCGCTCTCAAGACGCGCCAGTGACAAAATGCTCTCGATTAATTTATCGAGTCGATCAGTGTGCCGCGCAATCATTTCTAGAAATTTAAGCGCATCGGCCGGGTTGCGGTAAGCTCCGTCAAGCAGCGTCTCGACGCTACCCTTGATTGAAGTAATCGGAGTTTTTAATTCATGTGAAACATTCGATACAAATTCCTTACGTAACTCCTCCAAGCGCTTAAGTCGAGAGATATCATGCAGCACTACGACTGCGCCGCGTTTGCCTGAATTGTCGAGGGCAAGTGGCTGCGCAGACGCTTGCACAATAAATTCACGTTCTTGCATCACAAAAACTAACTCTGTTTCCGAAAAACTATTGGACTTAAGCACTGCTCGCACAAAGCGTTCAAGTCCCGCATGGTGAAAGGCTTCAACAATACTTCTGCCACGGGCATGCATGTCAGTTAAATTTAAAAATCGTGCTGCAGCACTGTTGAGCTTAATAATTCGCTCCTCAGCATCAACTGCGATTACACCTTGCTGCATACTACTAAGTAGCGTTTCATATTCCGCACCTCGCAGAGTAAGGTTATGATACGTGCTACTTAAGTTCTTACGCATCTCCTCGAGTGCATCAATCAAGGGCACTAAAGTCGAGTCGCTGTCTCGAGTAACAGCCACAAAATTAGGACGAAAATCGCCCTTTCCAATTTGCTGAATATAGCTAATTAATGTCGCAATGACTCGATGTTGAGAACGGCGAAGTAGATCTTTGATCATCAGCTTATTGCTACGCCAAAAGGTGAAACGCTCTAGGGAAGCTCTTTAAACTTATAGCCAATCCCCCGCACAGTCTCAATCAAGTCACCATATTTACCGAGTTTTTTACGTAGTCCAACAATCTGCACATCAACCGATCGATCGGTAACTGGATAGTTACTGCCATGAACGGAATGCACAATATTTTGACGAGTAAATACTCGGCCACGATTTTGTGCAAGCAAATGTAAAGTCTTGAATTCTGTTGCCGTAATCTCAATTTTGCCGGAATTCGAGCTGACTTCAAAGCGCACTGGATCAATCACTAAATCTTCGACTTCAACAACTTGGCTAACATCAACTGTAATGGCACTGCTCCGGCGCAATACACTATCAACTCGAGCGATCAGCACTTTGGGACTAAATGGCTTGGTGATGTAATCATCTGCCCCAAGCTCGAACCCCAGGAGAATATCGGCTTCCTCACCTTTAGCAGTAAGCATAATAATACGAATGTCTCTTGTTTCTGCACGTTGCTTAAGGGTTTGACAAACTTCCAAACCATTAATACCGGGAAGCATTAAGTCAAGTAAGACCAGATCGGGTTTTGTTTTTCGCGCAAGCTCAAGGCCTTGCTCGCCGCTTGCTGCACACTGAATTTCGTATTTTTCTATTTGCGAGAGATTATATCTAACAAGCTCTGAAATATCTTCTTCGTCGTCAATAATCAGGATTTTATAACTACTCATAATTTTCTAACTCTTGTGGCTAAGTCCTTTAGCACGTAATAAGCAGTGCAGAAATTACGTTAACATCGAGCTATTGTTAGAATTCAGTTAGCGTGATAAAAGACTTCCAGGTCATTTATAGGAGATTTATTATGAAATTCTGCAATTTAATGGCAATTTGGCTGATCATGCTCCCCCTTTCGGCGAGCGCCGAGGATGCAAAATTTTACTGGAACGACGGCACTCGCTTAGAATTTCCTGAAGCCGGGTTTACGACAAAAATAAACATGCTGATCCAGCCACGCTATGACTTTACAGATACTGACGGTGGCGCCGAGAGCAATAGTTTCCAAATCAAGCGTGCGCGACTGATTTTATCGGGCACATTTCAAAATGATTTTTCTTATCAAGTCGAAAATGATTTCGTAAATGATCTTTCCTTACTCAATGCCTATCTCGCCTGGAAGCCTGAGAACATTGCTGAATTTAAAATAGGACAATTCAAGACATTGCTTTCCAGACAATTTAATACCTCGGATGCTCTGCTCCAATTTCCCGATCGGTCTTTTGTCTCCGACTACTTCTCACAAGGTAGAAATCAGGGCTTAGCTACTACAAAAGACCTCGCTGATGGCCGATTCAAGCTCAGTGCAGCTGCCTTTAACGGCCGCAGTGATGGCGAAGGAATTAACCGTGAGGGTCTAGACACGGAAGTATCAGCAATGCTTTCCGCGCGCTGGAACGCCTTCGGCAAAATGAATGCTTTCGAGGAAGGCGATGTAACTACGACCCCCGAAGCTGCGCTTTCGACCGGGATTGCCTATGCTTTTGCGGATGCCAGTAATGATCTCGATGGACCGACTGGACCTGGTGGCTTGGTTGGAAACGATCTCAGCACAATCAACGCAGATATCACCTTCAAGCACCAGGGCTTAAGTGTTGCCAGTGAGATTTTCTGGAGCGACTTTAGTTCAGATAGCGCGGCCGAAGCCAACCCACTTGGTGTCTATGCCCAAGCCGGTTACTTTGTTGTCCCTGCAGTGTGGGAACTAGCTGGTCGTTATGGAATAGTTCAGTGCGATGACGGTCAAGCAATTGGTCGCTGCGCTGGAAAAGATGATATTCAGGAATTAACTTTGGGTTTGAACCACTACTGGTCGAAACATAACCTTAAAGCACAAATTGCCTACAGTCGCCTCGAGGTCGATCCTGTCAGTGGGGATAATCTAAAAACTAATAAAGCAATCTTGCAGTTGACGGGGTATTTCTAGAGCAGGCTCTGCTTGAATGGCTCAAGATCCAATCTGGGAAACTTTGATTAAGTTCGAAGGTAGGTAAAATTAATCGAAGGATAGCAATAGTTTCGTGTCATTGCGAGGCTACGAAGTAGCCGTGGCAATCTGTTAACCGGCAGATAATATTTTTTATAATAAGTGAACAGATTACTTCACTTCGTTCGTAATGACAGCTGATTTGCCAAATGAACAGATTGCTTCCTTGCCTTCGGCGGAGGGCTCGGCTCGAGAAATACAACACAGGGAACACCTGCGCACTACTCCCGATTAGCCACAAAAACCTGACGCGGCTTTGCGCCATCAGCTGGACCAACCACACCCTCACGCTCCATGCTTTCGATAATGCGCGCCGCACGGTTATAGCCAATACGAAAAACGCGCTGAACTAGGGACGTCGAAGCCATGCCTTTTTCTACGACAAGCTGCACAGCTTTATCATAAAGCGGGTCAAATTCTTCCGACTCCCCTTCTCCTCCAAATGAACCTCCACCACTTTCACTTTCTTCAATGCGCTTAATCATCGCATCAATTGCCGGATCGTAGTCTGGAGCACCTTGAGATTTAACGAATTGCACTACTTGCTGCACTTCTTCATCAGAAACAAAGGCCCCGTGCAAACGCTTCATCCGTCCAGTAATTGGCGAAAGAAAGAGCATGTCACCCTCTCCGAGCAGTTGTTCCGAACCCGATGTATCAAGCACAGTGCGTGAATCTATTTTTGTCGCGACTTTGAAAGAAATTCGCGCAGGGAAGTTTGCCTTAATTAGGCCAGTAATCACATTCACGCTGGGACGCTGCGTTGCAAGAATCAAGTGAATCCCAGCAGCGCGCGCTTTTTGCGCTAGGCGCGTAAAAAGCTCTTCGACTTCACGCCCTACAGTCAACATTAAATCTGCTAATTCATCGACAACAATCACAATTCGCGGAAGTGGCTCTAAGATTTGCGCGCCTGGACTAGTGAGCTTTACTTTACCCGTGCTCGGTAATTCTGCAGCACCTAGGAGCCCCGCACTACTTTCTAAAACTTCATTCTCAGTTAGATTAATAATTGAACTGTCATCGGGCTCAGCACTTTCATCCGGAGCATCATTACCGAGTGCAAGTTTATTGTAGCCAGCTAAATTCCTGACGCCCATTTCTTTCATTAAAGCATAACGCCGGTCCATTTCTTCAACTGCCCACCAAAGGACCCCTCGCGCACGCTTGGGATTTGTCACCACCGGAGCTTTTAAATGGGCTATGCCCTCATACAAGCTCAATTCCAGCATCTTCGGATCGATCATGATCAATTTCATATCGCGCGGGCTATTGCGATAGAGCAAACTTAAAAGCATAGCGTTTAAGCAAACTGACTTACCAGTTCCAGTCGCGCCAGCAATTAAGAGATGCGGCATGCGCGACAAATCTGCAACGTAGGGATTGCCAAATGTGTCTTTGCCCAACGCAAGCGTAAGCAGCGATTCGGAACTTTGAAAATCATCACTTGCCAGCACTTCCTTAAGCCTCACAATGTCGCGACTTGAATTCGGGACTTCAATCCCGACTGTGCTTTTCCCTGGAACTGGTGCGTAAATTCTCACACTTGGTGCACGCAGAGCTAAAGCTAAATCATCGGCAACGTTAATGACACGCTGAACTTTTACTCCTGGAGCAGGCTCAAACTCATAGAGCGTAATCACTGGTCCGGGCTGCACCTCGATAATGCGTCCGCCGATTTTAAAATCTTGCAGTGCTTTTTCCAAGCGCTTAGAATTACGCATTAACTCCTCATCGCTTGGACCTTCACTATGCTCGATCGCGCCGGTTAACAAATCCAAACTCGGTGCTGAATAATTAGCGTAACTGACAGTACGTGCTTTCACATCCTTAGTGGTGGCTTTAAGTTTAGACTTTAGCGGTGGCTTTTTCTTGAGAAGTGCCTTAGATTTTGTTGTCTTTTGTTGAATCTCTGCAGCATAGTGCCTGGAAACTTTAATCGGAGGAGCATCTTCGTCAGCGTCCCAATCAAAGTCTTGCTGATCATCAAATTCATCTGCGTTGCTACGTTTTTTGATCTTAATACTTGGAGCAACTTTGGCATCGATTGCTGCATCTCCAAAGTGCCAGTCAACAGGCTCTAACTGACTTGTCTCGCGTGACAACAGAAAACTTACGGAGTTACCGATTGAACGAAAAATCCCCCAAAAGCATTTCCAGACGAAGCGCAAGCTTTCCCAGGTAAAATAAGTTGCATCAGCAAATAAGCTCGTTTCTCCAAACGAGTCCTCTGCTTCCTCTGCAGATTCAAAATTTAGACGTGGCCGGATTAAAGTAAAAAGTGTGTAGGCAGTGATTGTCCCGAAAATTAGTGCAACCCCTGTGGTTTCAAACGCAGGCACAAATAAGCCTGCAAAATAGTTTCCTAAAAAACCGCCCTGTGCGAGAAATGCACCAGCAATAACACTAATCGTTAGACTTAAAATTGACCAGAGCGAAAAGCGCCGCCTAAAGGAGAGCAGTAATTCGTCTTGCGGTTCTCGATATTTATCAATTGCCGCATCAACGAGTGACCAAAACCCAAGCGCAATAAAAATCGACCCATAGCCAATGGTAGCATCAAGTGACGCTGCGACGAATGCACCAACTCGCCCCATCAGTTGCGGGATCTGATAGCCGTAAAAAGTATGCCTTGAGAAATAAAAAGAAATCAGCGCCAAGCTCAAAAAGAGTGCAACGACACCGATGCCTAGTGCAATTACTTCCCAGGCAATACTAGAGGCAAAAAGAGACTGTTTTTTACGAGATGGAGCCATAGATTTTACTGCTTTAAGAGACCCTGCCGATCTCGTTGGAATTTTAATAATTCCTTGGCAGAGCCGCCAGTAAAATCTATCGATTTTGCAATCTTTAATTAAGAAGAAGCTTGATTTTTAAGATTTTCTAGGGCTTCTGCTAGGCTGCTTTCTAGTAATTCAGATGAGGTTTTAAAGCCAAATCCGGATTTAGCCTTCTCACCGATTGCAAAAAGATTTTCCGAAACAGCCGTGTCGACCCGATCAATCGTCGACGTCCATAAGACAGTTTTACTTTGAGCATCGACTAAATAAAGCCGTGCCCGCACAGCAGCGACACGTTCGGCACCATAGCTTTTACCAACACGTGTAGTTTCTTTTTCAACTAAGCCGACAAGCGCTGCGTCTGCACCTAGTTTGCTAGCTTGATCTGCAAAATAATCAATTAAGCCACTTGGTGCTGAGACTCCACCACTGGCTGATGCTTTTGAACTCACAGGAATAAACCGGCCTGAGGATTCAAGTAGGGAGTAAGCCTTTTGCGTCGCGCGGTCCAATGTCTCGGAGGCAATCGGAAGACTTGTCGCTGGACGAAATGGTGCAACAAGAATTCTAGTAACATGATTCGTCGTTGCCAGCTTGTTACTAATTGCCTTGGGCTTTAGCGCACAAGCGCTAGTGCAAAAAACCAATAAAAAAGCAAGGGCTGAGGCTAATATTTTAGCCTGGTTTTGTTTTATTTCAGTAATTTTTTCCATGGAATCCGCTCTAAAAATGAATTTTTCCTAAATCTCCAAAAAGCAGTTGACTGTAATACCACTTCCGATATGTTTGCTCCCCGATACGTTTGTCAAAAGACTAGGAGACAGATAACACATGAGTAGTGCTTACACAAAACTTGACCAAGCCTTGGCTGATTTAATTGAAGCTTACGTTGGACTTGAGTCAGATATGGAGACTAAATTTTCTGACGATGCAGACGCGTTTCAAAGCGCGATGACTGAAACATTAGAAACTGCAATCGAAACAGCGCTTGAAGAGCAAGACGCTTCAACTTCAACTTTTGCAACAATGCTTTCATTACTCTCTGAAGCGCTAGAAACTCTTGACCCTTCTGCCTTTGACGAAGAAACAGAAGAAGCAGCTGATGAAGACGAAGACTATGACGACGATGAAGATATTGACATCGATGAAGATGAGGAAGACCTCGAATTAGATGAAGACGAGGAAGAAGAAGAGGATGATTAATTTCCGCAAGGCAGTATAGCCCTGGAAGATAACACTGAGGGAAAATAGCATCTTAACCTTAGCTTAATTTCAAAAACAAAATAACGAAGGGCTCCATCGTGGAGCCCTTCGTATTTATTGGGCCTGACCGGAACTTAGGCCCGCTGGGGAAGGTCAATTGGCGGAAGCAATCGTATCTGGAAGTTGTAGATTCCCAGAAGTTCAGCTGCCGAAAACGCGCCTATTCCCATGAGCATTTCGATCGTGCGGCGCACGACCGCATCGTGCTCAAAGACCGGCAGCAAGAGCTTAGCCCATTTGTCTTCGAGTAAGTCATCGCGCTCTCCTTCCTCGGGATTTCGCGCATGACCAATGGGAAACATCACCAGTCCACTGTCGTGTTTTTGTTGATCTCCCCCCGTAATCACGACTGAAGTCGGAATTCCTTCCGGATACTTCGCGTCGTATTCTGGGCCACCGTGCTCGAACATAATCTTGGCCATGATCGCCCGTCGTGCTGGATCTTGAAGCGCCTCGTAGGAGTAATCCTCGGGCAGAAGCATCAAATTTGCCCAGGTTATGGGCCTACCATCTGCAGCGCATTGCTGCGCCTTGAGAATCACGCTGGCAACGATATAGGCCATCGAATGATCGGCGCTTTGACGCGTCTTCGGGTCCATTTTTTCAGGATTCCCGATGATACCAAAGGCCGGCTCGTAAGCCCGGATCAGCACGGCGGCGATTGCCTCCGGGTCAGCGATAAGCTCTGGATGCGCTGCAAGCATTTCCGTGACGGCCTGAATTGCTCCTGCCGACTGGTGCTCGTAGAGTCCGAGTTTGAAGTGCATACCCATCACAGCGAAATCATCTCCTGCCATGGTCAGGGTTAGATCAAACGGCGACTCGTAGCGCTTTTCTGTATCTGCCTGCGCCGGATCTGACCCGACTTTCGCAAACATCTGCCCGGGCCCTTCAAACAGCCTAAACGGCGCTTCGGGGTTACGGAAAATGTCACGCGGGCCAACAAAGCCTTCGTGCGGACCAGCATTGAGCATGCAGAGTTCCATGAACTCCACAGCCATTCCAGCAGAAATCGCAGCTGAGGCACCTTTCGAATCTGAAAGTTGCTTTCCAGCGCGAATTGCACGCCAAGGCGTTGCATGAGCAACAGTCATCCCAATGGCACATTCGATCTGCTCTGGAGTTGCGCCGCAAAGCGCTCCCCAAACAGCCGCTGTCGCGATGGCTCCGTGTAGCACGTGATCGATCTTACAGTCTTTGAGGCTGAAAGACTCGGCCAACCTGCCGCGGATTTCATCCAAACAAACCATGGCCAAGAGCGCTGTCGCTCCAGCATGGCCCATTTTCTGACAGGCAGCGACAACAAACCCGTAATAGTCGTTGTGACCGAATTCCCCAGCCATTCGATCTAGTTCAGGGTTGTACCCGAAGTTTGTGCCGTTGGAATCCCACTCGCGAACAGCTGAAGCAACAGCCATAGCGACGTATCGTGGATGATGAGTAAGGATTGAACCGAGAAGTGTCGCACCCCCCTTGCCCATGGGATACTGCAAAGCTTGCTTCTGCAATGTCAACGGCGCACTTGTTTTATGCGCTAGCGCAGAAATACCGCAAACAGTTGCGTCTACGAAAAACTGCCGGGTGCGGTTAAGTACCGCGTCACTGGGTTTCCCCTCACCGTTAACGATGAAATCAACTGCGAACTGCCCTAAACCTAAGGCCTGATTTGTGTCTCTCTTGAGATCTATCTTCAATTTATTCCTCCGTCTATTTCTATACGAAAATTTTGTGGACTTTGCTTCTAACGAAGCGACGATGAGCTAAGTGAGTTCCTGCGAACTCGATCGAGAAAAAAACCTTTAATTGCTACTTTCCCTCCTACCTGAAGATCTGACTTCAAGTAGGAGAGTCTGTAAATTACTACTCAGATTTATATTTTAGAGAACAAAAGTATTGCATAAAAAACTAGACTGAATGCAGCTACTTCGAAGAAAAATGAAAGCGTAACCTAACATAACTAAATCAAGAATTAAACTGGCTCCATTCGCAACAGTCTCGACGATTGTTTTAGATCTTTACAGCATAACTCCGCATGCTATAACCACCTGCTCACATTAATTTTTCGGGTAAAAATCATTTTTCTCGGTTCCATTGACTCAGCTGGTCAGTGGAGCCGAAGCATTTGGTTCTAAGGAAGGTTAATGGAAATGAACAAGGAAGTATTTAGCCGCCTGATCTGGCTACTCTTAGCAATCGTGCTGATATCTTGTAAGCACACGACACCTCTCGACAATGCAAATCGCCACACCGTCAACAGGCAATCTCCAGAAGCAGCAATCATGCCCGAACCGCGTGGGCATGAAACGAGTCAAGATCTCGAGAGCATCGCCGCTGAAGATGCGCAGATCCTCACGGATGCTGATGGTCGCATGACCATCAGTGGAACGGATTACGACATTGTGATCGATCAGCCTGAAGACATTGTTGGTTTTGGAATCAATCTTTCGACGCAATCGCTCGATACAATTGAAACCAAATTCTATACGATGCACTACGCGACGGCCGATGTCCCCGAATTGCGAAATGCGACTAAGACAGAAGTGCCAGAGATGCTCAGGACGCTACTTCTCAAGTCAACATCAACGGGGAAAGGGACTAAACTAACCCATAGCTATAAAGCCTTGAGATTATCGTCTGGCCATACTGGAGCACAGCTTACGTTTACAACAACAAACGAGAATGGATCAGCGAGCACGGAGATTATCGCAATCCACTGCGGAGGAGAGTCCGCCTGGATCATGATTCTCGCACCGACTCGTGATGCCGACGGGAACCCCCTCGAAGGGTCTGCGGAAGCTTGTAAGCTAGCAGTGCAAAAAATCTGTAGAACAATCGAAATTCGCACGAAGGCTTAGTGCTCGACGTTGAGATTCACTTTGAAGCATCGATGCGGATTAATCTTCTGGTTTTGAACACAGGTTAATCTGAATCGATGCTTCGCTCTTTTAATCTTTAACTGCTGAAGTAATTAGAAAATAATCTAGCTCGCTGAGAAGAAAGCACCTAAACGTTGTGGTGGAAAACACTATCAAAAACAGTTGAGAAAGCTGGCGGTTGCATATATTTCAATGTAACCGCCAAAACTCCCTTCTCACGAATGAATTCCAGCATCCATTTTTTGGTCCCCCCGGATGCCGTTGCTATGATCATGCGTGCGATGATCATACGCGCATAAAGCGCCCCCAGTCATGCACATGACAAACACGATCACACCGGCGAGAATGATCCCTCTCTCGTAGGGATCCATTTTTCTTTTCCTATCCTTTTTCATTACTCTCTCCTTCAACACCACAACGTTTATGGTGTGCCTAAAGCGGATTGCTTCACCTTAGACTCACCATAAAAGTTACTTTTCTACCCGGCCTGATTGTAAGAGAGCTTAAGAAATAAGCAGTGAATATATCATAAATAAACCCTAATTCAAATCTCGTCCCAAGTTTGAGGAAGGAGGTCAACTAAAAATGTTCTCGAATAGGCACTAACTGCCTAATTTTGGCAGATAATTAATACGTGCATTGATATTTACTGCTTGCACGTAAAGTTTATCAAATAAATTTATAGCTTGGCATCTATATAGCTTAAGAGCTATGATAATTATGTAATGAGAAGTTGAGTATACCGATGAGTTTGGAACATGGTGGGACAGCTTGAATGCGCAGGAACAGATTTCAATCGACGCTAGCATAAGTTTACTAGCTGAGCTTGGACCCAATCTACCCTTTCCTTTCAGCTCAGGCATTAAAAGATCGCGACACGCCCACATACGAGAGCTAAGGATACAACATAAAGGCAAACCATATAGGATACTTTATGCATTCGACCCGCGTCGAGTAGCATTGCTCTTGATTGGGGGCAATAAAAAAAGGAAGGGCGAATTGGTACAAAAAATCGATCTTACAAGCAGATCGGCTATACGATCAACATCTTGAGGAACTTTCAAAAGGAGACAAACTATGAGCAAGCCCTATAAGGACCTCCAAAGTAAAATGAGTGCGAAACAGCGCACAGAAAGTGCAAAGTTGACTAAACAAATGCTGAGCGAAATAGCTCTTTGCGAACTACGTCAGTCACTAAAATTGACTCAAAATCAAGTAGCTGAAAGCTTGCAAATTAAACAACCTTCATTAGCAAAGATAGAAAAGCAAAATGACATGTTTATCAGCACGCTTGCCAGAATTATCAACGCCCTAGGAGGAAAGCTCAAGATCATAGCTGCTTTCCCCGATCAAGAAGTGCTACTCGCGCAATTCACTAAACAAAATCGGCATTAGGTCTTAGCTTGATTAGCTTCGGTCGCCTTAGCAGTTACCTTAATCGAAAGTTCCTTAAGCTGCTGGTCACCGGCAAGAGACGGCGCACCAACCATTAAGTCCACACCCTTTTGCGTCTTTGGAAAAGCAATCACGTCACGAATCGAATCAGCCCCAGCAAGTAACATCACTATGCGGTCTACACCTAAGGCAATTCCGCCATGCGGTGGTGCTCCAAAGCGCAGCGCTTCGAGCAAGAATCCGAACTTTCGCTCTGCCTCTTCTGTAGAAATCCCCAGCAACGAAAAGACCTGCGACTGAATATCGGAACGATGAATTCGAATACTTCCGCCGCCAATTTCTTGGCCGTTAAGCACTAAATCATAGGCCTTGGCTCTAAGCTTCGTTGCGTCAGTCTTAAAAAGACGCAGGTCTTCCTCGGTCTCAATGATCGGACTGGTAAAGGGATGATGAATTGAAGTGTAAGTCTTAGTCTCCTTATCCCAACCAAATGCCGGAAAACGATCAACCCAAAGAAAACAAAGCTTCTTAGTATCAATCATGTTGAACTTTTTGGCTAAATGCACGCGTAGCGCACCAAGTGCTGCAGAAGTCACGTCGTAATCAGCAGCAACCATTAAAAGCGTTTCTCCGCCCTTAAGTCCAAGCTGAGCTTTAAGAGTTGCAGTTTCAGCAGCGGAAATGAATTTTCCAATTCCCCCCTTAAAGCCATCTCCTTCTAGAACCGACCAGGCCAGTCCCTTGGCGCCATAATTGGCAACAAAAGTTGTAAGTTCCTCAATGTCACTTCGGCTCAGCGCTTGATCCGGAGACAACACCAAAGTCTTAATGAACCCTTGAGCGCCAATCACGCTCTTAAAAACTTGAAACTCAGTTGACTTAAAAACTTGCGTTAGATCTTGAAGCTCAAGCCCAAAACGCATATCCGGAGCGTCAACTCCAAAGCGGTTCATGACTTCGTCATAACTCAATCGTGGAAATTTTGGCGTGAGCTCAACTGCAGCAGCATGCTTCCAAATATTAATCACCAAGCCCTCGACCAAGTCTTTGATGAAATCCTCGGTCGGGAAAGTTGTTTCGATATCAATCTGGGTAAACTCTGGCTGGCGGTTGGCACGAAAGTCTTCATCACGAAAACAACGCACCACTTGATAGTAACGGTCAAGGCCAGCAATCATTAGCACTTGCTTAAAAAGCTGCGGCGACTGTGGGAGCGCATAAAATTCCCCGGGACTTAAACGACACGGCACAAGAAAATCGCGTGCTCCTTCGGGGGTAGTTTTAGTCAAAAATGGCGTTTCGACTTCAGTAAAACCGTTGGTATCTAGATAACTGCGTGTGGCCTGGTAAACTCGGTGCCGCATGCGTAAAATTTGCTGCATTTTTGGGCGGCGTAAATCGAGATAGCGATATTTTAAACGCACTTCTTCCTTGAGGTCCTGTGCGTCTTCAATCATAAAGGGCAGAGGCTCGCATTCGGAAAGAATCTTTAAGCTTGTCACCGAAACTTCAATTTCGCCTGTACCCAAATCCTTTTTCTCTGTTCCTTGTGGGCGTTTCTCCACGCTGCCTGTAATTTGAATTACAAATTCAGATCTGAGTTTTTCGGCTAAGCTAAACGATTCCTGCGCTTCTGGCTTAAAGACAATTTGCGTGTGACCTGAGTAATCAGCCAGGTCAACAAACACTAGTCCCCCGTGGTCGCGGCGGCGACGTACCCAGCCTGACAATTTCACAGTTTGACCAATATCACTCGCACGTAAATCTCCTGCACGGTGGGTTCGCATCGCTTCGATTTCGTAAATATTTTTCATTGCTTCTTCCTAACCTATGTCGTTTCCTTACTCAAATCTTTTGCTTTTTGAAACTCTTCCTGGGCTTTCGTTCGCTCTTGCTTGAGCTCATATAAAACACCCAAGTTTGTATGACTTGCTGGGTCATTTGGATTTAATTCCAAGGCTTGCTTGAGTGCCTGCTCGGCGCCGACAAGATCACTTAGTTTCAATAAAATCCAGCCCAGTGTTGCCTGTAATGAAAAGTTAGTTGGATGCTTAGTTGCAACTTGACTCAAGACTTCACGGGCTTGCGTAAAATTTTCGGCTTCGGCTAAGACCAAGGCATATTGCAAGGCGACTTCCGGATTTGTCGAATCTTTTAGATGCGCTGCTGCGAGCAAGTTTCTTGCTGCTTCAGCGCGACCAGATTTTGCATAAAGCCTGCCCAGCGCAGCTTGCACACGTAAATCTTGCCCCAGCAATAACTCAGCAGCCTTAAGATCTTTTTCGGCACGATCATTTTTACCGAGTTCGAGTCCCAAGACCCCCGCGCGAAGATAAGCCTCTGCATAGTCTGACTTTAAAGTCTTGGTCTGCTCATAGAGCTCAAACGCCTCTTGTTTTTTACCAGCCTTGTCTAAGAGCAGTGCTAAACGAAACTTCGACCCCGCATCTTTCGGCTTAATCTTCACAGCCTCTCTTAACAATTCCTCCGCACGCTCAATATCCCCAGAACGTTCATAAACAAGCGCTAACCCCTGCACGGCTTGCACAGTCTCAGGACTTAATTCACGGGCTTTTTCAAAATTTGTCTTTGCTGCAAGGAGATCGTTCTTGAGATTTGCCAAGACGCCAAGTGCGACATAAAAAAGCGGATCAGGCCGAAGCTCTATCGCTTTTTTATACTGTTCTTCTGCTTCACTAAGTTGATTTAACTTCTGCAAAGTCAAACCCAAATTGTAATAGGCGTCGGCAAGCTGTGGGCAAGCAGTCAGCGCTGCCGTAAAAGAATTTTTTGCGTCCTCTGGCCGTTCCATTGCCGCAATGCCCTGACGCACAAGCTGCACAGCTTGCACGCAATCCTCAGCCTGCAAATCACGAGCGACAAGTAGCAAGGTAAAACTTAAGATGATCGTCTTTAGATTACTCACAATAAAACATCACTTTTCAATAAAATTTCTAATCAGCTCAAGTGCTCGTGTCAGTCTGGACTCATTTTCAACTAAGGCAAAGCGCGCATAGTCTCGCGCTGCTGGGTCAAATCCAAGTCCTGGACAAATTGCGACGGCATTTGATTCAAGTAACATCCGTGCGAATTCAGCGCTGCCCTGTTCGCGGAATTTTTGAGGAATTTTTGCCCAGACTAAAAGCCCAGCATGCGCAGGAGTAACTTCGAACCCAAGCTCACTCAAACCACTCACTAGTAAGTCGCGACGCGATTGATAAACGTTTTGAATTTCCTTTGCATATTGATCACGGTCTGCAAGGGTTTCGATTGCAGCGATCTGCAAGGGTTGAAAAATTCCAAAATCAACATAACTCTTCATGCGCTTTAAGGCACTGACTAGCTGCGCATTCCCTACACCAAAACCGACACGCCAACCCGGTGAAGAATAGGATTTTGAGAGTGAGCAAAATTCAATTGCACATTCCTTTGCACGTGGCACACTGAGTAGACTGGGTAATTGATAATTCAAGCCTAAGCCTGCATAGGCAAAGTCATGGATCAGGATTAAATTATTGTGAACAGCAAAATCAACCAGTCTTTCAAAGAATTCATGATCGACCACTGTCGTTGTCGGATTGTGCGGAAAACTTAAAATCATTGCGCGCGGTCGCGGCCAAGTCTGTAAAATACTATGCTCTAATGCTGCAAAAAACTGGTCCCCTTCAGCGCTTTTGCCGGCAAGTATGCCTGAAGCTGCTATAGGTAAATCCAAGCCGATAAAATTCCCTCCCGCCAGAAAAACCCCGGCGCGATGCACCGGATATGCTGGGGTTGGCACGATCACGTTATCCCCTGTCTGCAGAGTAGTCATCAAGAGATGACTAATGCCTTCCTTAATCCCAAAAGTAACAACAACTTCATGTGCTGCTGAAATTGCGACATCAAACTTAGCTTGATACCACTCGGCAACCGCCTCACGCAGTTTCTGAATTCCTTGTGAAGATGAATAACGATGATTTTGTGGCCGCAGACTTGCTTGCACAAGCTTATCAAGTGCGCGTTGCGGCGGTGCCAAATCAATATTGACTTGGCTTAAGTCTAAAACATCAACCCCGCGTAGACGCAAAGCTTGCACTTCTTCGGCAATTCGCCCGAGTGGGTACGGCGGCAGTTCATCAATACGGAGCTTAATTGCCTGCGTCATTCTACCACCTGCGTTGCCGCAAAGTTAGGATCTAACTGCTGATCGGCATGATAGCTGCTACGCACCAGGGGTCCGATTGCAACATGCTTAAAGCCTTTTGCTTTTGCCAGTTTTTCATAATCAGAGAATTCTTCAGGGCTTAAATAGCGGGAAACGGGTAGGTGCTCCCGTGTCGGTTGTAAATACTGCCCAGCGGTAAAGCTTTGGACCTGATGCTGCTTACAATCTTCCATTAATGCAGCGACCTCGCTTTGCTCTTCCCCTAGACCAAGCATGATTCCAGTCTTAGCAATCACCCCTGGAGCATAGGTCGAAACTACTTGCAATAATTTTAGTGAACGTTGATAGCTTGCGCCTGGTCGCACACGGCGATAGAGTCGCGGCACGGTTTCTAAGTTATGATTTAAAACGTCCGGTCTGGCATCGAGGATTTGTCGCAGCGCGTCAAGATTTCCACGTAAGTCAGGAATGAGGACTTCGACTGTCGCTTGCGGAAGCTCGGTGCGTAGCGCACGAATCGTTTCCACAAAACCTTGCGCCCCACCGTCAGCTAAGTCATCGCGCGCAACAGAAGTAACGACAACGTGCTTTAATCCCAGGGTTTGTGCGGCAGCTGCTACGCGCTGGCCTTCGCTACGAAACTCCTCGGGTTGCATCTCTGGCCGACCTGTGGTGACAGCACAAAATCTACAGCCGCGCGTGCAGATGTCACCCAGGATCATGAAAGTGGCTGTGCCGCGTGAAAAGCAATCGGAAATATTGGGGCAACGCGCCTCTTCGCAAACGGTGTTAAGCGTAATTGTGCGCAATAGTTTTTTTACGTCACGTGTGGCTGCGTTTGATCCCGGTGGACGTTTGAGCCATTCAGGCAACGAGACTTGTGGGGCTTGCGGCGAAGAACTATCAGCTAGCACTTTTTCCAAGGTTCAAATTCACTCGATAGCTATTCAACAACAGGACATAAGAGCGACTGAAAATCAATTGCGCGACGCACATCTCCAGTGATTTTAGTTTTCTGCGAGAGAATCGCCAGTTGGGGATTAAGTTCACCATTGACAATCTGGAGAAAATCGCGATTTTGCATACTCAAAATCACTTCAGCTTCTTCGCGCCGATTTACGACGTCCAACTGTTGGCCAACATTTAAGGTCCAAATCCCGCCTTGATTGCCTTTCAATTCGATGCGGTAACTACCTTTTAAAGCCTCGCGCAAAGTGTCTGACAAAACGTCGAAGCGATATAAAATTTCGGATTGAAAAAATTCTTTTGTGCTCTCGACTTTTGATTGCCAAGGCAAACATGATTTTTCGTCTTCTTCGAGTGGTTCACCGCGCTCAAGGTCAAATATTTCCTGCGCAAAAGGATCTTCTTCTCCTTCGCTAACAGTTTCACCTTCGATTGGTTCTTCGCTAGAAACGGCTTCATCGCCGGCAGTAACGCCTTGCTTGCTTAATTGTGCTGGTGGTTGAATCAGGCGCGAGCGTGGCGGTAAAGATTCTGCCTCGTCATCATCTTGGTCAAACTCCGTGCTTGCCCCGGACAACTCACGGTTATCGACAATCTCTTCGCCTTCAATGCTCGGCCCATCGGTATAAAGTTCGCCTTCGTTAGTATCTGACTTTGAAACAAACGAACGGAGCCAATTTTTCGAAATTATTGCAGCTATCATATCCTTGAAACTTTATGTATAATATAAGCAGTCTATTTATATGCCCGATTCAATCACAGTACCAGCATGGCACCGAAAAGTCGTAGCCGTTACAGGCTCGATCGGGAGTGGTAAGTCTAGCGTAACTAAACTGTTTCGTGAATTAGGCGCCTATACTCTAGCATCTGATGACCTGGCTCGGCGAGTGGTTGCAGCAAATGGTCAGGCATTAAAGAAAATATCCGAGACTTTTGGTGCGGGTTTAATTTCCAAAGACGGTGTTCTTGATCGCCAAGCGCTCGGGAAAATTGTCTTTTTGGACCCGGCTGCCTTAAAAAAACTTGAGGCAATTACTCATCCCGTGATTCGCGCTCTTGCTGACGAAGAATTTACGGAGGCATTTAAAAATCCATATCCACTTTTCGTCTATGATGTGCCACTTTTATTTGAAGCAGGCTTAGCTGTGCTCGATAAAAGAGATCGCCAAAATAATGGATTTAAAAAAATAATTGTCGTTTATGCCGATCGTCAAACCTGCATTCGGAGATTAGTCGAGCAGCGTGGCATGTCCCTAGCAGAAGCTGAACAAAGAATCGCGGCACAACTGCCAATCGAAGAAAAAATCAAGTATGCTGATATTGTGATCGACAATAGTGGCACATTAGACGAATTGAAATTTAAGGTTTTGGAAATTTTCAAGGAGCTGACTACCCATGCGTAGAATTGGTGTATTACTTTCTGGACGTGGATCGAATTTCGAGGCCCTCGCCCGTGTGCTTAAATCGAGGCAACTACCAGCCGAGGTCGTAATTGTCATTTCCGACAAAGCCGACGCACGGGGTATTGCTATTGCCAAGGCGTTAAATATCCCCACAGAAATCATCGAACGATCTCCAACTGAAGATAAGACTACTCACTCTAAACGCATTCAAACTGCGCTTGAGGCGAAAAACTTAGACCTGATTGTGATGGCCGGATTTATGCGCATTCTTTCCTCTGAGTTCGTGAGCGCCTTTAGCGGGAAAATCATCAACATCCATCCTTCGCTACTACCAGCTTTTAAGGGACTCAATGCTCAACAGCAAGCTTATGATGCAGGTGTTTGCTTTTCAGGTTGCACGGTCCACTACGTGACGGCGGAATTAGATGGTGGACCGATTATTGCGCAATCGGTCGTGCCGGTTTTAGCTACTGATACTGTGGAAAAATTAACTGCGCGCATTCTCAAAGAGGAGCATCGATTACTACCTGCAGTTGTTGCGCAGATTGCCTTAGGGAATGTGCGTATGGAAACGGAATTTGGTCGCTCCTTTGTGCAATGGAAATCGACTTCCTGGCTAAGTTCCGGCGAATGGTCGTCATCGAGTATTCGGCTAGCCTAAGACATCACTTAATACCACCTCTTAGGCTCAGGCTTGAACTCATCCTTCACCTTTCAACCTCCTTATGATCATCACGCGGAGCATTGCTGCGCCAGTGTAGTAAAACATGGCAATTTCTTTGCGCAACACGTCATTAAAGAAGTGGCAAAGAGGAGTATTGCTAAACCTTTTTGCCAATGCGGCGAGTCAATGCTCAAATGATCAAATACTCCTCGCCGAGTTGCTCTTTTAGACGCTCGACGATGACTGCAAGAGTTTTTGTAGCAACAACAGAGAGTTCCCCGTCATAGTTAGCAATCACGTCGGGGAGTCCAAGAGCTCGCAACGCCTTGCTAATTTCTGTCTTGTTTTTGCTGCCCAATGCTGCGTGAAGCTTAGTTGCGGCATCAACTTGCACAATCCGCCGAAAAGTCGCCTCAGCATCTTTAAGCGTTTGCCAATCGGCAGCTGTCAGATCTCTTTCCAAGGAGCCAGTTAGCGTTTTCGTGCAGTAGTACCAGCGCGGGTCTTCGGGCACGAGGCTAACGACTTTGGTGCCGTTGAGTTGCGCAACTGTTAGCCCCCCAGTCGCGATCGCGACTTGAAATGCTAGCACCGTAGTGATGATGATTTTTTGGGATTTTGTTTTGTTTTCTGCCATAAGTTGCTCCAACTGTGGCTGCATTGATGTGCGTCTATCAATCCAGCCACAGTTACTAGCTACTGCAATAAAACCTCAAAATACTCCTCTACCCTGGCATTCTAATACTCAAATCGAGCAATATTTTCAACCGATCTGGCGCTCTCCACGGGAGGTCACGTTTCCTGGCACTTAGCCCATAACAATACTTGGATAAAATTTAATATGGGTAGTTGGTTTTGACGCATCTCCATTAGGGGCATTTTTGATCAGTGCCTGCTTGTGGAGGTGTGAAAGTAATCTGGTTTTATTGGTTTTGATATTCATGCGCTGAATTTTCAATTGATCATCAAGTATCGACTAGGGATTTTTGAGCAGCTGATTAGCAGTTTAAAAATCCCTGGGAGGATAAATGACAATGAAACTCATTCTTAACTTCAGCGCTCTGATGAGCGCCATCAACGAGCACGGCATTGCCGCGCTTGGTCTCGGCAATGCGCTTTACGCGCTCATGTGGACAGAGGAAATCGCGAAGCGACACGCTCGGAAAATCTGCCCGCAGTTCCTTCCTGTGCTTGAGAAAGCAATCGCAGAAGGACGAGTCGCGTTTAAGGACTCGAGTAAAGACAAGATGACCTTTGCCAAGGTCTCTGACTTGCTGACTAGAAACAGATGCAAACCGCTTTCTTCAACTGAAGGAGGGTACGGGTTTTACCAAGTGCATCAGCGCTGCGTAGATCCTCGGATCGAAGTCACAAGCTCGTTTCAAAAGAAACCACTACGTAAGGCTGCGTAGCGGCGTGGAACGACTTGAAAGGGTGCATGAATTCTCCTCCAAACTGTGCCCATTCGCGCAGTCCAGGTTTTGAATACTTTCACCCTTCTCTTTCGTTCCAAGCATTCTAAATTTCTAACGCTCTTAAAACATTCGCTAATTTTCATCGAGGCACACATGTATTCTTTTTTGCACTATCATTTTACGTACAATCATCATAATAAAATAGCTTTAAAGCAGTATCAAAGTAGTATCAATGCGGCGTCCCATATGAACTTCTCCATAAATTTTTCTTTTCATAAAAGATTCACACTAGAAATTTCAATTCTTTGCCTTGCGTTATGCCTCTTTGCAGCTAGCCCGTGCCTGGCGCAAAGCCTGCCGCAGCAGCCGATCAAACAAATTGAAGACCCGATTGACCCGAAAGAAAAGAAATGTGACGGCTCATGGAACCCAAATACGGGCTGGGTGCCAAGCTGCATCGTTAACGGTCGCGGCGCCACTTGCACAAAAGTTTCAGATTGCTCTAAGAAAGAAAAAGGTTGCGAACAGGCTAGTTGCGTAGCTGGAGGGAGTGGCTCAGCTTGTTTTGAGAATAAGGATTGCCAGACCTGGGCTTGCGCTGGCCCTGAGGGGCAACAAGCTTGCACAGCTGGCGCGGATGGAACAGTCTGTAGGCCCGGCGAAGACTGCAACCGGGGGCTACGCTGCTCGATTTACTCTTCATATCCGAATTGCGTTTTGGGCGGCTATGGAGAAGATTGTGCGATATCCGCAAATTGCTCGTCAAGGGTGTGTCGTGAGGATCCTAGCACTCAAGTCAGATCATGTGTTTACGATAATGAAAGTAGTAGTGAGCAACCCTGTCAATCTCATGCGGATTGTCGAACTAACGAACTAAGATGCGTGCAAGCAAATTTATGTTTTCCATCAGAAGATGGTGAAGGCATACCGTGTTCAGCTCTCGGCGAAGACCCTGCGTGCGGGAAAAGGTATTGTTCAAAGTCTGGTGGCAATTACTTCTGCACGGCTTCGCCTGAGGCAACGACGCGAATTGAATGCACAAAGAACGAAGATTGCAAATCGCTTGAAGAGGGCAAAAAATGCACTTGGATTCCTCCGACAGATCGAGCCGCAGGTTATTTTACATGTGAAAAAAATGGCAACGGCGAGGAATGCAATAATGCAGCTGATTGTGGTGACCCCAAGGAAAAGCGCTGTCAGTTTGTGCCGAGTAGAAGTGGTGGTTCCGTGCAGTGTATTCCTGGCGGGGAGATCAGTAATCCAAAATGCACTTCGAGTTGTCCGCAAAAAGTCTGTAGCAATGAGGGGACCTGCGTAAAGAATCAAGGCCAGGGTGGCGCTCCCTGCGCTGACAATAATAGCTGCTTTCACTATGGTTGCGAGGCAAATCCAACTGGCGGAGGACAAATCTGCATTAAAATTAATTCTCCAGGCTTAAATGCGTGCTGGGATGCTAAAGGCAATCCGCTTTGCGATGTGAGCGCGATCGGGGTCGGCAACGAAGAAGCTATGCAACTGCTGGCGCTTAATTCTCGACCAGTTAGCAATGAAGAAGTTGGCATCAAGTCTTTAAACATTCATGATATAAATCCGCTAAAAAAGATCTCGGCAAATGTCTTAAGCAGTTTCGTTAGCTCTCTCTATGGCCATGGCGTAACTGGGCCAGACAGCGCAAGTGATCTGGTGATTAGCTTTAACGATGCAAATTGTGGAATGTCGGGGAAACTTTCGCGTGAAGCGTTGCCGGAGCTTTATGAATTAGCTGAGGCGGGGAAAATCAAAGTAATTTTTGTACCTTATCCTTTAATTCCCAAGGCAGCAGAAATCAAAATCTCCGAAGCTTTCTACTGTGCGGCAGAACAAGGCAAACTTGTAACTTACATTTCAGCTCATTATGGCCAGAAAAAGGAAATTGTCCCTGACGATTTAAGCTTGATTGGGAAGCTTGCTGGGCTTAATTCTGCAAACTTCAGCATGTGTCTAGCTAGTGGTCGCTATGCTGCTCGAATTCAGCAAAATATCAAATTCGGTGTCAAATTCGGAGTTAGAGGGACTCCCAGTAATTTTCTTCTAAGAAATGGCCGTGTTTATGATCTTTCCGGGGCCCGCCCAGCCAGCCACTTTCAATCGGTACTGGAGATAAATAAAACCCCTGAAAGCAGTGTGTCTATTGAACGCGCCTCCGAAAAAAGCCAGCAGTATTAACCGCCTACTTCGCCTACTTTGGTATGGGGTTAGCCCCTCCTCTGGTATCGGGTTACTTTTTCCATTCTGGCCTAAGCTTCCGGAGCCGAACCTTGCCCTTCCGCTATAGCCCCCCCCAGCCGACCCTCTGGTCTGGTATGGGGTTAGTATATTTTTCACATAACGCAACAGCAGGGTGAATCTGGCCGAAAATATTAGGTAACAATTTATCTAGAGCAGGAGGGCCAGATATGCCAAAAAATCCAAAATGTTTCTTTAATAACACAGTAGTAGAATTCTGCAGCAGCATTCAAGAGGGGCTACCCTTATCAGTAGCTCCATATTTGGCTGTAATCATTGAAGGAATTTTAGCAGCTGCAGCTACCCAATGTCCTGTTACAATTTGCCACTATCTATTTATGGGAAATCATTTTCACATGATAGTTGTTGTGCAAAACCCCGCTGATATTCCAAGATTCATGCGCTATGTTAAGTGCGAACTTGGTCACGCGATCAATAGACTCTTAGGACGCAATCAACGAAGCGTTTGGGTTTCTGGATATGATTCCGTAATCGTCCTTGACCCAGTAAAGGCCATAGAAAGAATTGCTTATTTATATCTAAACCCAGTCAGTGCAGACCTTGTCGACAAAACTTCAGAATACCCTGGGGTTTCAAGTTACCAAGCGTTACTCAGTGGAGGTTTGACAAAAACTTGCAAGAAAGTATCCAGAGATGACATCCCTAAAATACCTGCCGCACAATTGAGCTTAGAAGCACAACAAGAACTTGCCAACTCTCTTTTAGAGAACAAAGGACAAGACTACACTTTAACTGTCTGCCCGTGGGCATTTCTCTCCTGCTTTAATCAAGCTCAAAGCTCAGAGATTAAGCATTATAAGCAGGAACTGCTAAAAATAATCAAAGACCGTGAACATGGGTTAAGAATCAAACGTAAGGGGCCTGTGTTTGGCGCTCATGCCTTAAAGTTAAACCATCCAAAACACGCATACAATTCTAAGCGTTCCGGTTTAAAAATGATTTGTATGTCCTGTGATGTCGAACTTAGGAAAACTTTTATTTCTTGGTTCAAGGGACAAGCCGACCTAGCCAGAAGTGCCTTTAGCGCCTGGAAGTCTGGGAACTTTCAGTTGAAGCCACCGCCAGGATTTTTCGCACCTGGAGGTTCTCTACTTGCTAGTGCCTTATTGCCTCTGGCCTTAGCTTAGTTTAGTTACTTTTTTAGACTCTATTCATAGAAGCATTGCGCTTCATCACTAGAGCTTTATTTGAATTTTGATATTTTCTCAGACTTCTGTCCTCAGTAGGTTTTTTTCCCTCAGAATTATTGGATGAGTGCCCTTTTTTCCACTGTCGCCCATCGAATGCTTGATTTCTTTGCGCAGACTATCACTAGTCAGCTTCTGTCAGCTTCTGTTACCCCGTTCCAGGCTAGGGGAGCCCCGCTCCAGAGGGAAAATTCTAAGCGTTCCGGTTTAAAAATGATTTGTATGTCTTGTGACGTCGAACTTAGGAAAACTTTTATTTCATGGTTCAAAGAACAAGTGAACTTAGCTAGAAATGCCTTTAGCGCCTGGAAGTCTGGGAACTTTCAGTTGAAGCCACCGCCAGGATTTTTCGCACCTGGAGGTTCTCTACTTGCTAGTGCCTTATTGCCTCTGGCCTTAGCTTAGTTTGCTACTTTTTTAGACTCTATTCATAGAAGCATTGCGCTTCATCACTAGAGCTTTATTTGAATTTTGGTATTTTCTCAGACTTCTGTCCTCAGTAGGGCTTTTTTCCCTCAGAATTATTGGATGAGTGCCCTTTTTTCCACTGTCGCCCATCGAATGCTTGATTTCTTTGCGCAGACTATCTCTAGTCAGCTTCTGTTCAGCTTCTGTTACCCCGTTCCAGGCTAGGGGAGCCCCGCTCCAGAGGGAACTCCAGAGGGAAAGTTACCCAGCGTTCTAGGGGGAAATTTCTTGAGCTGCTTTCACTGACCACTCACCAGCCTCAAGCTTCACACCCTCAATCAACTCCTTGCCAGAAAAAATAAGGCTCCTACCATTTGCATCCGTCAACGAATACTTAACGCCCGCATCCACTACATACCACTCCGGAAATTCATTCAAACGCACAAACCTTTTCGGAAGCTTGAAAAACTCACGGTGCCGCACAAAATCAAAGCGCACCTCGGCAATCCAACGATCCTGACCAGCCGGCACTTGAATATAAAACTTAAACTCACCATCCGTCTCAACCGCCCCAACCCCAGCCCCCGGCTGCCAATTCTTTAAAAATAACCCGCGACTCTTTAGCCCAGCATAAAGCAACGAAGTGCGAATAAAATTCCCCTCTAAATACGACTGATCACTATGCCCATCCTCACGCTGCGCCTGCCAAATGTTCTTAATTTCAGCATCAATCCAGGCAAACACCTTCTCCTGCGGCTCACGATTCACTAAATAAATCGCACTCTCCACCGAATCAGCCACGCCATCATAATGCCCCCACTCCCACTTATAATTACGATAATTAACAACTGACTTTAACGCCCTAAGCACCGCATCGCGGTATTTCTCTTCGCCAGTAATTAAATAATAATTATAAACCGCTCCATAAACATAACCCCAGTTGTCCACAATGCCTTGATCCTTAGGCTTCAAAGTTTGCGGGTCAATCACATTATAAAGCATTCCATCTTTAACCGCTGAAACTAATAAATTGTCGAACATCCTACGAATCGCCGGATCATACTCTGCAACCTTAGGAGACTTTTCTAACCACTCCATAATGTAAACCAGCATCAACCCAACCACAGCCTCATTTCCATGGTCACGCAAACGTGCTTCATTTTTTACCGCCAAATGTTTTTCAAAATCCCAAAAATGCGCCGGCAAATAGTTATTCGCCGGAAAAACCTCAAACAAATACGCCTCCGCTAAGCGCTGCCCCCACTCACGAAAACGCTTGTCTCCACTCAGCCAATAAAGTCGCGGTAAAACCTGCAACAAATCTCCATTCAGCTCAGAATCTCCCGAAGGTAAAAGCCCAAATTTACTTTTAACTTTCCCAGCCAACATCGTATCGGCAACCATTTTCTCCATACGCTGATACCATGGCGTGTCGCGCTTTACTTCAGTGATAGAAATCAACCCATCCTTGGCATACTCAGCAGCCCCAAATAAACTCGGCTCTTCAGCTTTTTGCGTCTTAATATAAAACGTGCCGGGTATGGATTTACCCTGCGACATAAATTTCTGCTCAGACTTAAGCATCTCCAGCACCTTTCCTCGATAAGTCGGCTGATCAAAAAAATACGCCGCCAAAACGAGATAGCAATAACAATCAGCTAAAAAATTATGCGGACTTACACGGTCAAAATTCCACTGACGATACTTCGCCGGCGGATTGTCCATAAAAAAATCCGCAACCATCAAAGACTTCGGGTCAGCAGATTTTAAAACTGCCTGCAACGTGCGATAGATTCGCTCAGACGCCTCAGCATTTTGCGCAGCATTAAGCACAAGTTTTTCGTGCGCCAAGATATTCCCAGTGATTTGCCCTTCTCCAACTTGCGTTGGAGAAATTTGCCCAGAGTCCGCAAGGGCCTGAGCAGTAAATATGATTACTAATAGATAAATACCCGCTACGATTTTAAACATTTGAGGATGCTCTACCGGCTTTTGATCCTAAAGCGCACGTTAACAATTCTAGCGCACCTTACTAGTCGAAGCAGAATTCACCGAAGCTGTGCCAAACTGATTCGTAGCAGTAACACGACAACGGATGCGCTTCTTCCTGTCAGCCTTACGCACGGTATAAGTTGCCGCAGTACGGCCAGATAGATTCTTGACCGAACTTCCTGACACGGTTTGCCACTGATAGGAAAAGATTGTGGGCCGCGTTCCAGTCCAGACACCGACACGACAAAATAAAGTCCTTCCAATTCTAGCACTGCCCACTACCTCAGGAATGACGCTAACAATTGGAGCTGATAAAATATCTACAAAAATAGATTGCGTCTTTTGCGTAACGTTCCCTAGATTGTCAGTAGTCGTCAACGTCACAGTATATGTCCCAGCAACAGTATACGTGTGAGTTACGGGCGACCCCGACCCAGTGTTGCCATCACCAAAGTCCCACTGCGGATCGCCCCCTACGACGCCACTTAAATAGTCTGTCGACGCAGCAGAAAAAGTTGTAGGAATTGTTACAATTGTTGATTCAGGGATAGTAACCGATGAAAATAAAGGCCCCTGATCGTCATAATCTGTGGATTGGACAATTTGGTTTGCTCCGTCACTGCGATCCCAAACCGCAGTAAAGCTCCCAAAAGAATTAGCTCCAAGCTTAGGATTAAAGGCGTCTTGCCCAGCCGCAGACAAATCAACCGCAGCACTCCAAATCCCAGCACCAAAATCAAAGCGCGAAGCTTGGGCAATCCAGTTCGCACCATCACTCCTAGTCCAAAGCGCAATCGCATCTCCAGCTTTGTCGACATGAACAGTCACAGTTTCAGTGTCAGCACCGACAGCAGATAAATTAACTGCGGTTGCAAAGCTTGCATTGGCAGCAGTACGAGTGCGCACCACAGCTAAAATATCGGCAGCAATTTCTTGACGGTAAACAATCGCCATCCGGCCAGTTTTGTTGACGGACACAATTGGATAGGCTGCATTATTGTGCGTTGTCGGGCTACTTAGATTTTGTCGACTGCTCCATGCGCTGTCACTGACCTTGTACGTGCTAACAAAGATATCAAATACTGAGAGATCTCCATTGGTCCAAGCCAGCGTGGCATTACCTTCATCATCAATGCCCATGCTAAAGTTATAAAATCCAGAAATCGTCAGCGTATCAATCGCCACCGGAGTAGACCAACTACCATCCCCATAAACAGAGGCAAAAAGCTTAATAGCTGTGCCATCAACTTGCGCCCAGGCCGCAGCGACTTTTCCGCTTGGACTCACAGCGATTTCCGGGAAACTTGCTGAGACTCCTACCCCTGAGATCTGCACCCCCGGAGTCCAGGTTTCAGTCTCAGCGATATACTTAGCAAAATAGACCGAAGATAAAGTATCTGTTTCAACCCACACAGCATAAGCTGTGCCGGAACTATTTGCGGCGACTTTCGGTATTGATGCATCCCGAGTTGTGTTGGAAATCGTAACCGGTGTCGACCAGGAATTACTCGACTTTAGTCGACGGGCTGCTCGTATCGCATCATTTGTATCCAGACCACGCCAGAGCGCAATAGCATTTCCTGAGCTATCTACTGTGAGCGCGGGGGTGGCAGAAATTTCCCC
>JAEUWB010000055.1 GCA_016786595.1 bacterium
ATTAAAGCTGAGGCTAGCGAGCTCGTTAAATATCTAAAGCAGCAGCAAATTGAGTTGATGATTATGTCTGGCGATTTTATCCCAGTTGTAAAATCAATTGCTGAGAAAATTGGCATTGCTCCAGAGTTTGCTTTTGGTGAGTTAAGTCCCGAAGCAAAGGCTAGTGAAATACGGAAACTGTCTTATGCTGGCTTTATTGGAGATGGCGTAAATGATGCCTTGGCGATGAAGACCGCCTATCTCGGGATTGGCCTGCAGGGCGGGATTGAATCGAATTTCGAAGTTGCTGACGTTTATCTCTTGAATGGCGATCTTCAAAACGTCGTGGATTTATTTGCAGCTGCAAAGCGGACTCTTAGGTTAGTGAAGCGAAATATCCTACTGGCGGCTTGCTATAATACACTTGCCGCACCACTAGCCGCATGTGGATACATTAATCCGATATTTGCTGCCTTTGTTATGCCACTTGCTTCGCTCACGGTAATTAGTTCTACACTACTTAGCAAACCATTTAACTGCGCTGTCGCGCGGGGGAAGTAATTTTGTGGGTGTAATTTATTTTTTATTACCACTTTCTTTGTTGTTAGCCGGGATTGGCTTTGGGGCCTATTTCTGGGCGGCACGTAGGGGGCAGTTTGATGATTTAGAGACGCCCCCGCAGCGAATTATTTTTGACGACGATCAAGAGTGATTTTGTTGAAATTCTGGAACATCTTCGTGGGGCTCTAGCAAAATCATTTCAATCGATACTCCCGGACCGATACCCAAGACGAGGGCATATGACCCAGGAATTGACGCTGTTGAATCTAAATCGTAAAAGCCAATTGTAGTGTAATTAATCAACAGAATCTAGCTGTTGCCATTGAAGTTCAAAAACTGTTTGCATTGTTTCAAAGAAATCAGGGTGGTCGATCTTAATTGTCATTAGACCGTCGTCGGTATAGTGGGTGATGTTAACAACGCCATCGCGCATAATGATGTTAGATATAATCGCAGTTTGCTGATTTAGAATCTTAACGTGATGATGCGGGTTGCAAATATTTTTCACATACCACCTGGTTATCGGCCCATCGACTGCAAGTTCACGAATTTTAAAGCGCTTTGCGCTAGTTGTCTTTAAAAATGGTAGCACACCCTGCTTAGTATGCTCATTAATTGCAATGTTTGGATTAAAAATTGCACAAAATCCTCCACTACTTGCAAATTCAAAATGTTGTTTCCAGGCGGCGGCAGGTGAATCATAGGTTAACACCGAGTAATCGATCACTTCCGAGCCGGCAGGAGTGGAGATTTTTTTTAACTCGCCTGTCATTAATTCTGCCGCGCGCGAGACACGCTCAAATTCCGACCGTGCATTGGCTTGTAATATTTTGGGGATTTCCTGTGTCGAAACAGCACTGAAAAAAGTTATACTCTTGTTGCTCGTTTTGCGAACTAGGTTTTTATCAATTAAGTTCTCAAGGATTGAATAAACTGTTGGACGCTTGATGCTCGTTCCTTTGGCAATAATTGCTGCACCACGCGGACCGCGCGTAAGTAAATAAGTGAGCACCTCTTGCTCGCCCTGATTTAGTCCACAGTCTTTAAATAGCTTCTCTAGCATACGCTCGATGAGGGTGTTGTCGAAAATGTATCAACAAAATAATAGCAGATATAACGCAGTAAATACAAGGAAATTTCGACAATTCTTGCTACTGTCGTTGATTGAAAACCAACAATTCATAGAATGAGCCCTGAATACGGGGTGAATATTATGAGACAGATTGTTTTACTAATTGTTTTCATTGCAGTTAACATCGCATCAGCCGACCCAATCAAGGTCGGTATGCTTGCGCCACTCAGTGGTGATTTTGCATCCTATGGAAAAACCATGCAGGATGGAGTTAATCTTGCAGTTAAGGATCTGGCTCGAGCAGGAATTGAAGTTAAGGCCTATTTCCAAGATGCCTGCTTAGGAGCAGGTGTCAATACGGCAGTCAATGACCTAATTGGCTTAAAGCATATTGATGCAATCGTTGGAAACTTTTGCGTTGCCGCAATGCCAATTGCAGCACCACTAATCAATCAACATCAACTCTTCACAATTCATTCCGCGACAGCAACGGATAAGATCTTAAACGCAAGTCCTTATATCTTGAGTATCAATGGTGCAGTTAAGGTTGAGGCGGAGAAAATTGCCGAGTATGCTGCACTTAAGCTCCGCGCAAAAACAGCTGCGATTTATTATATCGGAACAGATTTTGGTGAAGATTATCAGCGCTATTTTAATGAGCGCTTCAGTAAACTTGGTGGAACGGTAGTTGGGAGTTACCTTAATGCTGTAGGTGACAATGACTTTCGCAGTGCTATCTTACTCTCAAAAGCAAAACAACCAGACGTGATTTTTGCAGTGCATTTAGGAAATACTTTGGGCCTGCTTTTGAAGCAAATCCGTCAAGTCGGAATGACTCTTCCCGTGCTTGGAGTCTATGAAGCTGAAGATCCTTCAATCGTTGAAGTTGCAGGAAAAGCGGCCGAAGGGCTTACATTTTATCGACCCGATCACGAAAGTTTCTTGGAAAATTCTGTGCGTAAACACTTCGTCACGGATTTTAAGGCAGCATTTGGTTATGAACCTGGAGTGCTTGCTGCAAATGCGTATGACGGAACGATCTTAGCTGTGCAGGGGATTAAGGCTTGTCAGCGTGCTCATGCATCTACTGCGCTTGGAGATTGTGTGGCAGCTCAAATTAAAGCAGAAGCAAGCATCGTCGGAGCATCGGGGAGTTTTAATTTTAGTAACGATCGACAAGCCAGTCGTGGATTGATTTTGATGCAAGTTACCGCAGGGCAGTTTGTTAAGGTAGCTTCAGCTCATTAACGAATGTGCTAAACGGTAAGACGCGAACGTTTTTCTCTGCCGACCCGTAATCTTTTGCTCCCAAGTGAACTTGGTATATTAATGAAAGATTAGATCTTTCGCGAAAATATTTTAAGTATGGGCTAACTGTTTTCTCTCCAGTTTTGCATTCGACTGCGAAAACTGGTTTTTTATCTTTAATCACGACAAAATCACATTCGCGCTTATCGAAATCACGTAGAAATCTCAATTCCATTTGGTAGCCTTGAGTGTCTTGAATAAAATGACAGTATTTTAATAAATGCGAGGCCACCAGGTTTTCAAACCTAGGGCCCCCAGCTGGACTCATTGACCAGTCCCAAAAATAAAGTTTTCGCTCTTTCTTTACTGCGCGGACTTTTGGCGGTCCATAAGGTAAAATGCGAAAACAGTAATATAAGTTCTCCAGCATCTGTATCCAGGATTCGACTGTTTGCGGGGCTACCTCTAAATCCTCAGCTAGGCTTTTGACTGATAAGGGCGAGCCAACTCTTTGTGGAAGGGCATCAATTAATAATTCGATTAAGGAGATTTCTTGGACTCGATGCAAATCTCTTAGATCTTCATAGAGAACGCGAGTAGTTCGCTCTAGAGACCAACGCCTCCAGTTTAGTTCTGTTCCGGAAAAAAATGGTTCGGGGAATCCACCGAATTTTAAAAGCTGGGCTAGGTCGCTCTTTGATGCTTTTGTAGTAAGCTCGCCCAACGTCAGCGGGTGTAGGCGATAATAATGATAACGCCCGTGTAAAGAATCACCACCTTTACGGTAATAATCCAGTCGCGCAGAGCCTGTGACAATTAATTTTTTTTGCGGATAATGCTGATCGTAAAATCCTTTCACCAGCGTGCGCCAACGTTTATATTTATGAACTTCATCTAATATAATTAACTTTTCTTGCTGTGCGAATTCTAAATTCTTAATTAGAGTACGCTGCTTTAAGATATCCCAATTGTAGTATGCCGGATGTTGTTTTGAGGCTTGGTTAAGTAGATTGAGTGCTAGAGTGGTTTTTCCAACTTGTCTAGGGCCATCAAGGAAAACCATTTTCTTCTCAAGATCTTTGTCGATATATGGTTCAAGATAACGTTGATTGCGCATAAGATATTTGCATGAGTAAAGTAAGTATACCTTTAAATTGCTCATGAGTAAAGTAAATGTACCTTTAATTTACTCATGGGTAAGTGCCGGGTAAATATCGGAAATTATTAGTTAACAGAGCACGGAGTAACCGCGAAGGATCGCAAGAACGAGGCGGCACTAAAATAGTCTCTAGGAAAACCGGGAATTTTCGAAATTAGCTTTGCTGTTATAGCAGGGTGAGGCGGCTTTAGATTAACACATGGAAAACCTAAATCTGCCTCACCCTAGCTAGTGCCATTGACGCTAATAGCCGCCGAAGTGTTCATCCTTGGAAGCAACAGCAAGTCCTATGGACACACAGGTGGCGACTGACGCAATCAAAGAGGCAATTGCGGCAATGCCTCCGATTAAAAACAGCGGTCCCTGTTGCATGTTCAAAAAGAGCATCGGGAAGATGATCGCTAGTGGTAACGCGAAGCCGTACCATTTGTTTTCATGCTTTCTGTCGTCAAGGGCTCTGATAACACGGCCAAGTACAAAGCAGAGCAGCATCCCCGTAAACATGCTGACAACAAAAATGCTCCGTGAGGGAAAGGCAAAGTTTTTTGCGGCACCGATGCAAAGCATCTGTAGTGATAAGATAAGCACGGCGAGATCTAAGCCAAGGTTGTAAATTACGTTTACGAGCAACCAGTCCCAACCTTTGGCAGACAACGATTTGAATGTGATAACATTAGTCATTTTTTTACCTACCACTCCTTCTGCAGTCGAACGAGTGCTAGGTAAAACTAAAAAACCTAAACAAAACAGCCTCTACCCAAGTAAGCAGTTTAATCCGTGCTGAATAAATTTTCAAGATTGGATCAAAGAAGTGAGAGAATCAGGACACTCAAGAATAATATAAAAGTGTGCACGCCTAGGTCTCCCTAGACGTGCAACTAACGACAGTGACTCGAACCTTTTTCTTACATGTGTGCGCCTTCGGGTCCGGGACACCAAGTTTCTCCGCTCAGCTCGCAGGCTTGATTGAGCATTGCACCCATGATTTCGAAAGCGCCATTCCAGAATTCTGGTTGCGTTGGATCGAGACCAAAAAGTTCAGCGATTTGCTCGAATGTCTTTGAACCACCAGCTTCAAGCGCTTGGATTAAAGTTGCTTCGAACCGGTCACCCAATTCGTCGCGCTTACTCCAAATCCCAAGCGACATGCAAATGCCGGCAGCATAGGCGTAGACGTAAAGCGGCCAATCAATGAAGTGGTGCACGTAGGCCCACAGCGCATCAGTGTCGCTGAAGTCAAAGACCTCGCCGTCTTCGCCGTAGAGTTCGTGCAAGGATTCTTGCCAGAACCGCGTTACTTGTTCGAGCGAGACTTGGCCGTCACGCCGTGCCGTGTGGAACTTTTCTTCGAACAAAGCAAAGCCCATTTGGCGAACTGCCGTTGAGAGGAAGTCCGAAATGGCCGACATCAACACGTGCACTCGCTCTTGGTCGTTGGCACAGCGCTCAAGCATGAGCGAAAGTGCTACTACCTCAACCAAGGTTGAAGCTGTTTCCGCAAGCGGAAGCGGCGCATCCATGAGTAGCGGTCCTTGAGCCTTACCGGCGAGCATGAAATGCACGCCATGTCCGAGTTCATGCGGGACCGTGAGCGCGTCTTTTGGCGATCCTTGATGGTTGTAGAACATGTACGCCCTGACAGATCCACCAGGGAAACATCCGCCTTCGCAGAATGCACCCGAGCCCTTGCCTTTGTAGTTCGGAGCGTCGCTCCATGGCTGAACCATTAATGCTTGCATTTCTGCAAGCATCTTCGGGCCGATCGCGGCGAAGGCTTCTTCTGCGAGCTTCACTGCATCGCCCCAGGGGACGAGCGTGTCGCTGCCATACGGCACCCAGAGCCTGTCGGACCAACGAAGCTTATCCACGCCGCGATGTGCGGCAACGAGTTTGTAGTAACGACTGACAATTTCTCGCCCAGCACCCTGCATTGCTGCAGAGAGCGCGTCGAAGCTTGCCGGAGAGAAGTTATTGTCGAGGTGCTTGTGAGCAAACACACCTGAGTACCCGCGTCTCCCATCGACCATTGCGACTTCTCCCGCTATTGCATTGAGCGCAGCGAGAGCTGTTGGCACAAGTTTCTCAGCTAATGCGCTGTTTAAGCAGCACATTGCCGTTTGTCTGCGGTCATGATTTCCATCGCTGCCCATGATGTTCAGCGCAGTTATGACGTCTCCAGTCATCGGCTCGTCAAAGCCGGGGCCTTCGATCGTAAATGTAACGCCAGCCATAACCGCTTGGTAGTGAGCTGACCACGATTGGACGAGCGGTCCGTAAGTAGCAATAAGACTTTCTTCTTCTGCAGTCAGAAGATGCTCACCGCGTTTGCGGATGAGCATGACGTAGGGGACGAGTCGAGAAGCTTTTTCGTCCATGCCGAGAGTTTCGATTACTTCTTCCGGTAAGCCGGCAATTTCGATCTCCCACCATGACATATGTTCGCCCCAGGCAGACTGCACGCGCTCGCTCAGAGTTTCTTTCAGAGCTTTCCGAGCATCGTCAGTGACGTCGAGTTGATAAGTGAGATTGGCGAACATCATAAACTTCACGCTAAGTTTTTTCAGTTCTTCCAACTCGAGTAAGGCTGGGGCGAGGTCGCTGGCGAGTTTGCCGCGATACTTAGCCGCAAATTGTCGGAGACCTTCGACGTAGGTCTTGAGATCCGCCATAATTTGCGGATCGTCTATGCCTTGGTAGAGGTCTGATAGGTCGAAGCACACGTTTCCGGCGCCGAGGTCTTGTGTTGCGCTGCCGCCAGGTTGGCCGGCAGCCATTGCGAGAGAGAGTAGCCTATGCATTGTTTTCCTTCTGGGCTTGTTTGACGAAGACGACAGTGGTTTCCTGTCTTAAAACCTGTGAGTCATCTGTCACTTTGCAAGTACGAGACGGATGCAGCCTCTAAAGTGACAGTTAGATTAAATTTTTACCCGGATTTAATTTTCAGAGATCATGCGCGGCAAGGCTTTCTATGTTACTAAAGCATAGGGCCGATAGTCAAATTTGCAATTGGTAGGAAAGGCATAGAGAGCTCAATAAAATAATAAGGCGACCTCTACTTATTATCATAAGGCGATCTTGGAGATTTAAGATACGCAGTGTTAAATCATACAGTATTGCTATCGAAGTGGAACGTCAGTTGTAATCACGCCATATCCTGCAGGGCCATAATAAATATCTTTCGATCCAGTCTGAAAAGCAGCTTTTCCAAGATTCAGTTTTTTCTGTTCTAATGATTTTTTTATGGCTAATTTGCTTGATTCAACCGTTGCCTGCTGCGCATAGTTCTTCGGTTTTGGGATAAATTTACCGGCAGTAATGTCGGCAATATTTGCTAAATCTCCAGCAGTAGCTGTGCTATCTGAAGTTGCAATTTTATACGCGGAACGTCCAGCCTGATACCACTCGGTTCCATCCTTAAGAGCTTTTAAGGCTCGCATTCCACGAACTTCAAGTGCCGTAATCGGCACGAAAGATAAAATGTTTCCTGCGACTTCAGCAAAATTGTCCAGATCTTGTAGTGCTTTGTCTCCACGAGCATTCCGCACGGCTTGGTACAAGATCTGATCTTTTTTGTTGTAAGGGTTTAATTTATATGAGGGTACGTTTAATAGTTGTTTCTGGGGAATCCGCTCGACGAATTTACGGTAGTTTGCTAGTTCGATTGCTTCTCTCTGCGTTTCAACAAAAAAGTTTGAGGAGATTTGTAGTTGTATTTGTGGAATACGTGCAGTGACTGTTCCCATACTTTGCTGATATGTCTGAATTGCACGATATACTGGATTTAAGTCCACAATATAATTTCCTTCTTGAGTAACTCCGACCGCGCTGACTGTGATACTCCAAATCATTGGTGAAAGACTTGACGGGCCTGCTGGATAGGTAGGTACGTTATACTGAGTTGGTTGAAACTTTGGTTGATCGTCGCCAGGTGGCATATCGAAATGTCCCGTCGGGTCGATTAAATTTAATGGGTTGTTGTTTACATAGCTATATTGATTATAGCTTTGTGTGTTGAAAGGATCGGGCACCAGTTTGTCGCTGGAAACAAATTTCTCGATTTCAGGGTCAAACATGCGAGCACGCATATCGATCAATCCAATCTTTCCTAGATGTCTATGTCCAGTAAAACCTTTACGGTTAGGCTGATTGTTCGCTTGCCCCGGTGCACCAAAGGGTTTGTACGTGAATGTCTGGGCTAGATTTCCAGCAAGATTACTTTTAGCAGTAATTGAACCGATGTTATCATGGTGTAAATAATTGACAGTAATGGCTTTAGTCCCGGTAGTTGAACTTACTTCCGAATGCGTAGCAATAGGAAGATTCCCAAGATAGATATAGCGATCGCGCCCGAATGTTTCGGATGTTACTGTTTCTTCTTGGAGTTCACCGATATGAATAGTTTTATAACTCGGATTCAAAGCATCTGAAGACATGCTCTTCTCTTCAAAGGCGTTAAATCTAAATCTCAAATCTGATGTGCCGTCGAAAGCCCCTAGCGGCAAGTCTCTAGAATCCCAAGCGTAGTTCCTTCCATTCCCCGTGTTCATATTACCAGCAGCGTCATAACTAAACGTTTTTGTTCCAGTATTTGTATTAATTGCAGTTACGGCATGTGGTTGCGTTGGGGAGTATTGATAATTCCAAAATTCTACAGTTTGAGCTTGAAAATCATAAAATTCTTTCGTCTGTAAATTGCCAATTTCATCATATGTGCGAGTTGTTGGATACCAGCACAGCACTAAATTACATGATGTATCAAGTGTTAAACGATCCAAGATGTCGTATTGAAATGGCTCAAACGTGAATGTTCGGTTATCATTTCTAGCGATCACGCGCCCGATATTGTCATACGCATAATCTAAATACTGCACTGCTGTAGTTGAATTTTTACCTGCTTTAATTGCGTTTGCTTCTCCTGTAATCGCATCATAGTCAATTTGATTTACGACGCCGTTGCCATAAGTAAAATTTGTAAGCTCATCTAAAGCTGTCATTTGATTAATGCTGGCATAATTTGCATTTGTTTGAGCGTTGAAAACGCGGTCTATGTATCCTCGAGCGTTATATCCATAACCGACTTTGAAAATTGGGGTCCCTGGATAGGTGATCGAATTCATTCGGCCAGCTGAATCATATCCGTAAGAACGCGTATAGGTTGTAGACTGAATTTTATCTTTGATTGTCGTTAATCTTGTTAAATTATCATACCCGAGCTGTACTAAGTCTCCAGAGGGACTTGTTGCTGATTCAAGGGTTCCGAGCTTAGAAATGTCATATTGCCAATTAGTCGCACCATCTGGAGCAACACGCGAGACCAGGCGACCCAATAAATCGTAGCCATAGTTAATTTGTAATCCGCGCGAATTGTTTTCTTGCAATAACTCGCCCAATACGTTGTATCTGTAAGTTGTTAAGCCGCTATCGGGAGAGCTTAAGCTTAGGCGTAGCCCAAAGTCATCAGTATCAATCGTGGTAATATTATTTTTTGCATTAGCAGTTTTATAAAGATTGCCTCCAGCGTCATATTTATAGCTTTGCCAAGAGACTAGGTTGGAGTTTGTGGCATCAATCTCTTTGACCTGAATGACTTGGCCGATATCGTTATAAATTGTTTGCCTGATATGATTTTGTGGAAGCTGTTGTTCGATAACTTGCCCGAATCCGTTTGTAGTCACGATTGGATTTGAGACTAAATTTGTTGCAGGAGCAGCCCATGAGAATGTAGAACTAGCGCCGTTAGGATCCTGCGCAAGATTGATACGATCGAGAATATCATAGCCATAGATAAAAGTAGGTGGATTAGGATTTGTCTGATAATAAGGATCGGTCATCCGGACTAGTCGGAATGAATTATCAAAGATATTATCTTTAAATATTAAGGTTCCATCGAAACCCTCTCTCGTTGTCCGTACCGCTCTACCTAAGATGTCGTATTGAACGTACTTTTTTGGTCGTCCAGTCTGGATTATGCTTACTCCATGGTTAAATGTCGGCAAGATAGTGCCAGCCTGAGGAAATGCACAATAATCTATCGCAATGCTTGTATTATCCGGCATGAATACACCTGTCGATCTGCCGAACCCGTCGTAGCTATATGAGCTGACTAAACCATTAGGGTCAGTATATGATAATAGAGCGCCAAAGCGTGAATCAAATTGCATTGAAGAAATGTGACCGAGTGCATTTGTAGCCGCAGTCATAAAGCGGCCATTCGGCTCAAACGTAAAATTTTCAGCACGAGGATTGATGTTCGATCCTGAGACATTGTCTTGTAAAATGTTGCCGTAACTGTCATAGGCAAAATCATTCACTAAATTACTTGTTGAGCCTGCAGTATTCCATGACAAAGTTGTTCGATCGAGCAACCTTTGTGCCAGATTCCACTGGTTAACCCTAGTTTCTGTTTTTGAGGTTACTCCTGTTGCTGACGATGTCTTAGTGATTTTAAGCGGCAGCCCAAGATTCCAGGTTAAGCTATTATTTGAATAGCTAGTAGTAATTGTTGAGTTAAAATCCGAAGAAGCGGTTTGGATATTTTGTGAAACTACGTTGTCGAATTGATCATAGTTGTAGTTTGAATGCAGCCGACTTTTCATCTGCGAATTCAACTCATACTGAGTAGTAATATTTGAAACAGGTTTGATGCGAAAATATAGACTGCCTACAGCATTTACTCCCCAGCTTGTAGAATCAATGACAACTGGCGTATAGCTGCCATTATTTAGTTGATCGACCGAGAAAATGCTTTCAGATTGCGTTCCGGTTAGTGGAAACTTTTGATTGTAAGTTTGGACTAGTCTATGCCTTCGTAAATTATCACTAAAAGTTATCTTATTAAATCCAAGCAAGCCACGGCTAACATTATATTTCCCTCCTACATAGCCGTAGTCATGAGTATAAATTTGCTCCTGGTCGTTGTAGAAATTACTCGTTTCCTTAGTTTGGCTGACAACATACCAAGAACCGCGTTGTTCTCTAGTGTAAAGTTCTGCGCTGGATGGCACTGATTGAGGAGTGTAAATTGAATCGTCGCTGGTTGGCTTATAGTTAATACTTAAATTTCGACCATAACCATTGCGCACATTAACTAATTTATCCGGGAAGACAATCGCGTTAGAAAACCAGGCTGAGGCTGAGTTAGCCGAGTCACGTGTAAATTGTATAATGTCAGCCCGGCCATCACCATCAACATCACCGAATGCAAATTCATCGATCGGTGAGGCGAACGGGTTTTGTCCGCCAAAATTGCTAATTAACTCAAAATTTGTATCACGTGATAGATATAAATCAGCATTGCCATTTGTTCTAAACACTAACAAGTCTGTTCGTCCATCTCCATTGAAATCGAGTAGGCGAGCTCTGAACTCATATTTGTTTCCAGCATCGATAATTGCTTTACTATCCGTGATAGCATGGGCCATTTCTAATCTTCTACCAGTGGAGTGAAATACACGGGTGAATGTATCGCCCTGAGTTGGACTGTAATCAAACAGCATCATGTCAGTTAGTCGATCGCCATTGAAGTCCCCAAGTTGAATTACCGTATAGTCGTTTTGATACTTGATATAATTTATACCTTGGATGTGTTCGAAATTTGTACCTGTCGACCTAAACACATCAATCGTTCCATAAATTCCACCGGTATAAGGTTGATGCACAATTACATCTGACATCCCGTCGCCGTCAAAATCACCAACTTGAACAAGATCGACTGAAGGAAAGGGCATATTCGCATCGCCCCAGCGATAAGGTCCAATGAAGCTAGATCCGGATGATAGCCATACATCGGCATACCCAGAATCTTCTTCTTCGGGAAACATTAATAAGTCGGTTCGACCATCACCATTTACGTCTCCAAGGATGAATCTTCCAGGATCAGAAGTTGCATGAGCCCAGATACCTTGAGAAATAAATTTCGTGCCATCAGATAGCCAGACATGCCCGGCATTTTGCGTGGGATGTTTTTTACTATATGCGATTTGTATGACATCAGACTTCCCATCTCCATTGAAATCACCAATTCGATCTTGCCAAAGATCCCCGAATCCACTTCCCCACGGATTTGTTGCTGACTGTGAAACAAATGTGCTCCCATCAGACAGCGAAACATGGCCTTCGCGATTATGGAGTTGAGCAAACTGAACTACGTCAGTTTTTCCATCGCCGTTAAAATCTCCGAGTTGCGCCTCATGCTGCTCCCATTTCTTTTTACTGAATGAAAAACGGTAAGAAACACCAGCGTTGATCATCACGCTCGTGCTTGTGTAGTTAGGTGTATTCGAGTGGACAACTCCTACGCCTAGCGGAAAACCAAAACCCCATTCGTCTTTAAAGCGTTTATGCCCCTTGATTGTATGGCGGCCACCGTATCCTGAGCCGACTACTCCTTGATAATTAGCTTGGAAATTGGAATTTGGGTCGTCACTCCAAGTTAAAATTGTTGGATTTAAGCAGATCCCATTTGCATCACAACGCTGTATTGCTTTTAGCCTTGAAGATTCTGAGACGTTACTTAATTCATAACTGAGTTTATACTGCGATGCCAATTGACCAGATGTAGAGGTGAAGATATCTGTGAGGAGTGCTGTGACCGGAACGGTTGCTCCGCCTTGGTAATCTGTTTGAGTATCGACTCGGTTAAACGAGTATACAAAGCGGATATTATTATACGCAGGGGTAATCGTGCTGCAAGTTCCAGGCAATGATCCACTTGTAAGATTTAAACTGCAAAGTCCTGTGTAAGCGATTGAAGTGAGCCATGCCTCACCTGTTGGTGTCGATGGTTTACCATAGCTTAATTCAATGAATTTTCCTTGGCGATCGATAATACGACTCAAGGCCCATTCCCTGATTGGTACCTCATTGCCAACAGGATTCCCTGGCAAACCAACAGCTTCAATTCTCCCAGAGCTTGAACTACTGTTCCCACCGTATTCGAGAATCATGCCATCTTTGGTATAGACTCTAAAATATTGAGGGCCGTAATACTGGCCGACAGTAATTCCATGTGAAGTCACTAGTGAGAAGCTATCTGGATTAGTTCGATAGCGCGCATTATTGCCTCCATTAGCACCGGTTACAGCAACTAAGCGTTTCCCGTCTAAACAGTATCTGTCGAATTGATTAAATTTAATTCCTCCTGGGAAACCATCTTGCAATAATGTCGCTGGGCAGCGAGTAATTACAGATAGTCCTTTAATCTTCCAACCAATTCCAAGCTGACCGTTAGTAGGTAAACTGGAATAGTTGAGAGATAAACTTGGCATTAGTCCATTTGAGCCTGGGGGTAATTCGATCGGAATGTCGTAATGCGCCTGACCTTGGTAGTCCACATCTAGAGCGCCATCGAGGGTGCCTCGTGAACAGCTATTTGATTGTGCGTTTGAAAAAGTGTGTGCCTGATTGATTACGTCAACGGCTAGATCATTTAAATCGTAAGGGTCTCGATCGGTTTTGTCGTCTTGCGCTAAAGCAGTAGTTATTGATTGAGCGATTAGGAATAAAGTAAATACGTAAACGTACTTTTTGAACATAAAGCCAAACCTCCACTGCAACTTACTCAAGCAAAGCACTAATCTGAGAATAAATCAAAGTCTAGGATAGTCGAATGATTGTTCGGTCAAGCGTGCTGAAAAAGTGCTATGACAACTAGAGCAATCATCCCAATGAAAAACGGAGGTGTTGGGATGCAAAACCTCCTGGTCGGTGTCTGACAGCGTAGACTTGCTTTAGCGCTGCCAAAACAATGATTTCTCAAAGGCCTTGCGCGCAGCGGGCAATGTGCAGAACGTAATCGTTACCATCACTAGCAATACTAGAAATGGATAGAGAAACTTGTCACCCGGGTTTCCTCTAAACTTTTCATTACGCGCGTCTGCAATCCAGTATGTGACAGCAACGGCAATGACTGTAGCGATCATGTAGCCATGAATAGGCCAGAGGATAATCGAAATTTGCACTTCGGCAAGTAGCACGGACATCAGTAAGCTTGCTGCTATGCAGCACAAGATCAGAGCGAGGAAAGTGTAAAAATATTTATCACTCGATTTGATGCCAGCCTGGAGTTCTTGCTTACTGCTGATTCGATACGCGATGCGCATAATTGTCAAAGTCGCGAGGCAGAAAAAAATTAACCCCGGCCAAGTTGTGAATGAGAGTTCCATCTTTAATCACCTTTTTGCACTTCCAGTAACTAAACTGAAAATCCAGAAAGGTGATTTGATTCCAATCCACTAAGGGGCTCAACCTTCTAATCCCAACTACCCGTGATTAGTATACACATGGAAACTTTTCATGTCTGCTGCTAGGCTCCGCTCTGCGCTCTTTCTGAATGAGTAACGTTCAAGGAAGTCTCAGCAAAATAGCTAGTGAGAATTCTCTAATTCTGATTGCTATAAGCATGAACTGGTGCGTTGTAATGATTGGAGATCGTTCGACTCATCAAATGCTCATGATATTCGCATTCAATTCACTCAAGACGACAGTCTCTTAGGCTATTTTGCTTGAGTTACAATATATTATATATATGTCGTGGGAGTGTGGACTCTCTCTCCGGGGACCCCCTTTTTCACTAATAATACTTATAATGATTTCGGTAGTATATGATTCCGTGGGACTGCCTGCCGAAGATCTAATTCCCAGTGTTTGACACTCGGGATTGAATAGTCTAGAACCCCGGCTCTTCCTTCAGGCCATTTAGCGGCGAGAGATTCCGCGTAGGTTCCCTGAGGGGTGAACTACGTTTAGCGTTTGAAAAATTTGTCGCTAAAGCGTTGATAACAATGACAATTAAAAAGGATTAAGGCGCAGAAATTTTTGCGCGCCAATTTTTACGATGCCAACCATTAATCAATTAGTACGTAAAGGTAGAACACAAGCGTCTAACCGTACCGCTTCTCCGGCATTACAAAACTGCCCTCAGAAGCGTGGGGTTTGCACTCGTGTTTATTCAACAACACCGAAAAAACCAAACTCAGCGTTGCGTAAAGTTGCACGTGTGCGTTTGACCAACGGAATCGAAGTCACAAGCTACATTCCCGGTGAAGGACACAACTTGCAAGAACACTCGGTCGTGATGATTCGCGGTGGTCGTGTGAAGGACCTTCCTGGTGTGCGTTATCACATCGTGCGCGGAAAACTTGACACTCAAGGTGTTAACGGCCGCAAGCAGAGCCGTTCTAAATACGGCGCGAAACGCCCTAAGTAAGAGCAGCTTAACAGGATTGTTAGAGTTTAAATTAACTTAATAAGAAGAGAACAAATATGTCACGTAAGAAAAGAGATTTCTCCCGTAAAGTTCTTCCTGATCCAAAATTTGGTATGGAGTTAGTTACTAAGTTTATCAACACCATGATGTGGCATGGTAAACGTAGCGTCTCCGAAGGCATTTTTTACGGTGCTTTAGATAAAATCCACGAAAAAATTTCCAAGGATCCGCTCGAAGTTTTTAACCAAGCAATGGAAAATGTGCGCCCACTTGTGGAAGTACGTTCTCGTCGCGTGGGTGGTGCAACTTATCAAATCCCAATGGAAGTACGTCCCGTGCGCGGCGACGCTTTAGCAGTGCGTTGGTTAATTCAAAATGCGCGCGACCGTGGTGAAAAAACGATGTTAGATCGCCTTGCGGCAGAATTTTTAGATGCTGCTTCAAACCGTGGCGGATCGGTGAAGAAACGTGAAGATACACACAAGATGGCTGAAGCGAACCGTGCGTTTGCTCACTATCGTTGGTAATTTTTTGCGATAGATTAATAGATTTTTAAGTTTTTAGTGAGGTAAGCGTGAGTTCTCAAATTCCTCTTTCGAGGGTTCGTAATATCGGAATCATGGCGCATATTGACGCTGGTAAGACTACTACCACGGAGCGCATCCTTTATTACACTGGTGTAAATTATAAAATCGGTGAAGTGCATGAAGGCGCTGCGACCATGGACTACATGGAGCAAGAGCAAGAGCGTGGAATTACCATTACCTCTGCTGCGACAACCTGTTCCTGGAAAGGTTCAGACAGCGACATGCCGCAACATCGCATCAATATTATCGATACACCTGGGCACGTAGATTTTACAATTGAAGTTGAACGGTCACTGCGTGTACTCGACGGCGCTGTCGCCGTATTTGACGCGGTCTCTGGCGTGCAGCCACAAACAGAAACTGTTTGGCGCCAAGCTAATAAATATAAAGTTCCACGAATTTGTTTTATTAACAAAATGGACCGTGCTGGCGCAGATTTCGATAAATGTATCAGCATGATTCGCGACCGTTTAAAGTGCCGACCAATTGCATTGCAACTCCCAATCGGTGCTGAAGATCAATTTAAGGGCATCGTCGACTTAGTTGCTAATCGCGCAATCCTTTATAAGGATGAAGCGCTTGGTGCTGAATATGAGTACGCTGAAATCCCTGAGGACATGAAAGCTGAAGTGCAAGCCGCGCGCACTGCTCTAATTGAAGCTGTTGCTGAGACAGATGATAAGTTAATGGAGAAGTATTTTGCCGGTGAAGAGCTTTCACAGACAGAAATGATTGCAGCGATCCGTAAGGCGACATTAAAGTTTGAAATCGTTCCAATCATTTGCGGAACTGCGTTCAAGAATAAAGGCGTTCAACCACTCTTAGATTGTGTTGTGCATTATATGCCATCACCTGAAGATCTGCCTCCAGTTGAAGGAGTTGATCCCGATCATAAGGAAAAAGTCTTAACCCGTGCGCCTAAGGACGATGAGCCATTTTCTGCAATTGCATTTAAGATTATCAACGACCCGCATGGGACGCTTTCTTTTATTCGAGTCTATTCGGGAAAACTTGAATCTGGTTCAACAGTGCTAAATGCCCGCACTGGCAAACGCGAACGCATTGGACGCCTTGTGAAAATGCATGCCAATAAGCGCGAAGAAATTAATATTGTCCAGACCGGAGATATTGGTGCGGCGATTGGTTTAAGAGAAGTAATTACCGGCGATACATTATGTGATCAGGACAAGGCAATTTTGCTTGAGCAAATGGAATTTCCAGAGCCAGTAATTTCAGTTGCGATCGAACCAAAGACTAAAGCTGACCAAGAAAAGCTCGGCGTGGCCTTGCAGAAACTTGCTGCGGAAGATCCTTCTTTCCGCGTGAGCACTGACCAAGAAAGCGGCCAGACGATTATTTCTGGAATGGGCGAATTGCACTTGGAAATTATTGTTGACCGCATGATGCGCGAACACAAAGTTGCGGCTAACGTCGGTAAGCCTCAAGTTGCTTACCGCGAAACTGTAACTGGTAGTGTTGAAGAAAATTACAAGTACGCGCGCCAAAGTGGTGGTCGAGGTCAATACGCGCATGTTGTCTTTAATTTACGTCCAGGCAAAACAACATCAGGATTTATCTTTAGTAACTTAATTAAGGGTGGCGCGATTCCGAAGGAATTCATTCCAGCGATTGAGAAGGGCATGACCGAAGCTCTTGCCGGCGGTGTGCTTGCTGGCTACCCAATGATTGACGTTGAAGTTGATCTGATAGACGGCACATACCATGATGTGGACTCGTCGGACATGGCATTTAAGATTTGCGGATCGATTGCAATCAAGGAAGCTGCCCGCCGTGCTGGCATGCAACTCCTCGAACCAATCATGAAGCTTGAAGTTGTAACGCCAGATGACTTCCTCTCTAATATTGTAGGGGATATCAACCGTAGACGTGGAAAAATCATGGGAATGAACGCCCAGGCAGGGGCCCAAGTGGTCGATGCCGAGGTGCCTTTGGCAGAAATGTTTGGTTATGCTACAGACTTGCGTTCGCAGAGCCAGGGTCGCGCAGTATTTACCATGCACTTTAGCCATTACTTCCCTGTTCCAGCACAAGTTGCTGAAGCAGTAGTTGGAAGCGCTAACGCACAGAAAAAATAGTTTTTAGATTTTTTGACAGAGAAGAAAAGGCAAACAAGGAGATTTAGATATGTCAAAAGGAAAGTTTGAGAGAAACAAGCCACACGTGAACGTCGGAACGATTGGTCACGTGGACCATGGGAAGACGAGTTTGACGGCAGCGATTACGAAAGTGGCAGCGGAAGCTGGGATGGGGGAGTTTCGAGCGT
>JAEUWB010000056.1 GCA_016786595.1 bacterium
ACCATTGTATCAACGGTAATCAAAAGCGAGCTGCCATCGGGGTGCTCGATCACCGCACAATCATCTCCAATTCCGATCACCCCAGCAGGCATCACGCCAGCGTAGCGTTTAATTGACTCGATTAACTCAAATTCAGATTGCATCGTTTTTATTCAATAAATGTTTTGCCGTGATAGTGATAACGCCTAGGCACGCGCATGTTTGTCGCGGTTAAGACTTCATGCATCCGGGCGTCGGCAGCTTGAGCAATATCGCTAATCGTGATTTGGCCTGTGCCGTATCGTCCAGACTGCTGCCCTAACAAAACTACCTCATCACCATTAAACGCTTCATCCTCCCCGCCAATGTTAACCATTAACTGGTCCATGCAGATTGCACCGACCACCGGATAACGCTTTCCATTAATCAAAACTTTTCCCTGATTAGAAAGCCTGCGCAAATACCCATCCCCATATCCGATTGGCACTGTTACAATCCGCGTGTCGTGTGCACTTGTCCAAGTATGTCCGTAACTCACACCACAACCAGCACGTAGAACCTTAAAAAAGACAACTTTAGAGCGAATCGACATCACTGGCTTAAGTTCAAGGCCGGAAAAGCTCGAGCAATTATTGGGCAAAACACCGTAAAGCATAATCCCCGGTCGGACATAGTCATAGTGCGCTTCGGGCACTCTTAGTATCGCTGCAGAATTTGCTAGATGTAATTTAGGAAGCGGTAGATTGGCCTGACGATAAAACTCAATCACGCTCTCGAAACGCTCAATTTGAGTATGTGTAAAGGCAAGATCTATTTGATCGGCATTGGCAAAATGGGAATAAATGCCAACGACATCGGTATGCGTCACTTCCGTAGCGGCTTTAAGTAAATCTGTTGCTGAATGCCACTGCACGCCAATGCGCCCTAAGCCAGTATCAATCTTCAAGTGCACTTGAGCGCGTTTACCGGTCTCTCTGGCTACCTCATCAATGTTTTTGAGCTTACCAACAGAAGATGCGGTAATTTGCAAATCGTAATCGATAAAATATTTAACTTGCGCTCCAGAAATTCCTCCAAAAACCAAAATTGGCGCCTTAATTCCAGCCTCGCGGAGTTCAATCCCTTCTTCCAACAAGGCCACACCAAAAAGCCTTGCTCCAGCGCGTTCTAAAACTCGTGTTGATTCGACAATACCGTGACCGTATGCATTCGCCTTAACTACGGGCATAACTTCTGCAGGCGTTAGTCCTGAAATGGCTTTGAAATTATGCTCGAGCGCGTCGAGATCTACATCCATCACTGTTGGACGTAGTGCTAAGGGGTCGATTTTTGCAAGCTTAGTATTCACAGCGTAATAACTATATTAGTATTTTCGCTGAAGTGAAACCTGCGTTTTTCAGCTTTGACTCGAATTAATTCTTAGACTTAGCGCTTAAGACCGAGCGATTGCCTTTAATTCAATCGCAATTGGAAAGCGAAATTGACTCACTTCGACGACTGTTCGCGTGGGCTGAATACTGCCACAGATCTCAGTCCAGAGCATCTCAAAGGCTTTAGCATCGCGCTTGAAACTCTTTAAGTAAACTGTAACGTCTAAAAGCTTATCAAAGCTCGACCCGGCATCTTCCAGAATAAACTTAAGATTTTGAAATGCAGCCTTGCACTGCAAAGCAAAATCATAGCTAAGCACATTGCCCTCGCCATCTTGAACCACCCCAGGGATAACGGCGCTGCCCTTACGGCGTGGGTCGACCCCTGAGACAAAGACCAAGCCGCCACTAATCACAGCATGCGCGTAGGCTGCGCCAGGTTCAGGCGCTCGCGTACTCATGACTTTAATACTACTCATTAAAAATACTCACTAAAAATCTTCGCTAATTAATTGAATATTTATCCCGGTAATTAACGTCAAACAGTTCCTCAGACGGCATCTCTCTGCTATTAGACTATGATTATGTCAACACCTGAAGCTTTTTCATCGTCATTTTCAGATGCGCAAGCATTGATCAAGAAACTAATCGATGCGCTTAATCTACGTGTCATCGGCCAAGCAGATTTAAAGCGCCGACTTGTGCTGGCGCTAATTACCCGTGAGCACTTATTACTTGAAGGTGTTCCCGGCTTAGCCAAGACGCGCTCAATTAAAGCACTGGCCGAAGCGCTCGAACTTGATTTCAAGCGTGTGCAGTTTACGCCAGATTTACTTCCTGCCGATCTTGTGGGCACAGAGGTCTATCGCCCAGAAAAGGGATCTTTCGAAGTCCGCAAAGGCCCTGTGTTCACTAACCTCTTACTTGCCGATGAAATCAATCGCGCACCAGCTAAAGTTCAATCAGCACTGCTGGAAACCATGCAAGAAAGACAAGTCACAATCGGCCATGAAACATTCAAGTTGAGTGAGCCCTTTCTTGTTTTGGCAACACAAAATCCGATTGAACAAGAAGGCACATACCCATTACCGGAAGCCCAGGTCGACCGCTTTTTGATGAAAGTCATTGTCCGCTACCCAGAAGCAAAAGAAGAAGAGCAAATGCTGAGCCTGCTGCAGCACAATGATGAGCAAGGCAAGCAGGCCGTAGCTCATGTGGCAGACCTAGATTTATTACACCAAACCTGGCGCAATATTTATGTCGACGAAAAAATTAAAAGCTATATCGTCGATTTAGTTCGGGCAACACGCACGCCACAAGAATTTAACTTAAATTTTCAAAGCAAAATCGAAATCGGCGCATCCCCGCGAGCAAGCATTTCGTTGTTTCGCGCAGCAGCGGCAGACGCTTTACTGACGGGCAGCACTTATGTCACTCCGCAGCACGTAAAAAATGTTGCACCTGATGTGTTACGCCATCGCCTACTCTTAAGCTACGAAGCTGAAGCTGAAAATCTAACTGCAGATAAAATTATCGCTACAATTCTTGAAACCGTAAAAGTCCCCTAATGAATAATCAATCTCTTGTTCGTCGTTTACGCTTTACGACCCGCCGGACAATGCAAGAACTCAGTCTGGGGCAATATCGTAGCGCCTTTCGTGGGCGCGGGATGGAGTTTGAGGAGGTTCGGGAATATCTTCCGGGAGACGATGTGCGGGCAATCGATTGGAAGGTAACAGCGCGCACAGGCAAACCACAAATCAAAGTTTTCCGCGAAGAACGTGAACTCTCGGTATTACTCTTGGTTGACCAAAGCCCTTCAACGTTTAGTGGCACAAAAGATCATTTGCGCGCAGATTGCGTAGCCGAAATTGGTTCGATTTTGACCTTTGCTGCCTTACAAAGTAACGATCGTGTCGGCCTCTGTAGCTTTGGTGGAGAAAAACGTAGTTATCTCCCCCCCAAGAAAGCTCGCAATATTTCCTGGCAAATCATTAAGTCCCTGACTCAAGCAGTTCGCCCCAGGAAGGCCAATCCTGAAACTAGTTTTAGTCAGACTTGTGATTTTTTAAATCTAGTCTTAAAGCGCCGCTCTTTGATTTTTATTCTTTCAGATTTCCTGATCGACGATTTAGAGCGCGGTATCAGCAAACTCACAAACAAGCATGAAATCATCGCCGTTCGTATTACCGACCCTTCCGAACTCGCTCTCCCTAATCTCGGGCTAATTGAAATCGAAGACCCGGAAACAGGTCTAAGGCAACTACTGGACACAAGTGATCGGGCGGTCTGCCAGCAGTTTTATGCTGAACAGCAAACGCTCACAGCGAAACTCTCAAAGATTTTCCTCAAATGCAAAACAGATACATTAACAATTAACAGTTCTCGACCTGTCGGGCCGGAACTAGTGAAATTCTTCAAACTCAGGTCACAGCACAAACATCATTATGCCGGATGAAGCGCTTACAAAACCAGGCACGTTGCATGATGCGCGTACGGGATTTAATGACTTGAAGCCTGCACCGCAGTTTACAGTCGAGTCAAATCTAGTTTACTGGCTCTTAGCCTTGTGCGTCCCTCTATTCTTGGCCTGGATTAAGCATGTTCGCGGTAAAACCCTAGCAAATCACAAACTAGCTTTAGCCACTCAATCATTTGCCGATACTTTGCGAGAGTTGTTGCAGAACTTAAAAAGTAACAAGCTTGCAGCGACAGCTGCAAGTAGTCAACTCTCACTCGCACTGCGGAGCCTCTTTAGCGCAGCTGGGCTTGGAGTAGTTGAAGCGCTAACGACTGCTGAATTCAAAACAAGAATTCTTGAATCAAAGCAAATTTCAAGACTGAACAATGCAGAGCGCATTAGCACCGAGCTTAAAGCGCTACATCAAGAGCTTTGCAAGTTAGAACATTATAGCTTTTCCGGGGAAGTAATTTCTCCAAGCGTGGTTACAGACTCGATTCAAAACGCTCTTGACCGTGGAGAGCTACTGCGCCAGACCGCTTTAGACTTCAACCAGCGCGGAGGGAAATAATGGAGTTTCAATTCCCTGCCGCATTTCTCTTACTCATACTCGCGCCCTTACTTTGGGTGCATCCTAAATCTGGCGAGAGTCGTTTTAAATTTATTTTACCGGCAAAGTTACCGCTCTCGGCTCGCGCACGTTGGCGTGGACCAGTCTTGAATACTCTTAAACTATTAACCTTGCTCTGCTTAACCACCGCACTTGCCCGCCCGCAAAAGCAAGCTGGGTTCATCGAGAATGAATCAACTGGAAAAGATATCATTCTAACTCTAGATCTCTCTGGCAGCATGAAAGCATTAGATTTTTTTATCGGACAAGAGCGCGTACGGCGCGTCGATGCACTTAAAGTAAAATCAAAAGAGTTTGTTGATCATCGTCTGGGGGACCGCATTGGACTTGTGGTTTTCGCTGAGCGCGCATTACTACTTTGCCCACTGACCCTGGATGGCTCGACTGTGAAAAACTTTATTGAAACTCTCCACGTGGGAATTGCTGGACAAGGTACAGCGATTGGTGACGCCTTGGCTCGTAGTTTAAAACTAGCAAAAAACATCGACCAACCTAAGTCCACAGTGATTGTGCTCGTCACCGATGGAAAAAGCAACGCTGGCGCAGTTCTACCAAGCGAGGCATCAGACTTAGCTGCCAAACTCGGTATTAAAATTCACGTAGTTGGCATTGGAGGAGTTGAGCCTGCCCCGCTAGAAGTCGAAACTCCTTTTGGCAAGCGCGTAGTGCTTCAGGAAATGGAATACGACGAGAAAACTCTTCGAGAAATTGCCGAAAAAACTGGTGGACAATATTTTAATGCCAAAGACACAGACGCTTTATCGACAATTTACGAAGCAATCGACCGACTAGAGTCTCGACGCGACCAAGGCTTAGGCCTGGCAATTTACCAAGAGCTCTATCTCAGATTTGCCCTTGCCGCCTTGTGCACATTAACGCTCGAAGGCTTATTACTGAGCACAGTCTTTAGGAGGCTTCCATGAAAACTAGCCTCTTCAATGGTTTTAATTTAGATCAGCTCGAATATTGCTGGGTTGGGCTTGTACTATTGGTCTTAGTGTTTTGTTTTCGCCGCGCAGCAAGGATTAACCAAGCTAAACTCAGCACACTTGCCAGTCAGCATGTGCTACAAAAAACACTCTCCGGTAAGCCAAGAGGGTTTGAACTTGCACGTTTGTTCCTGACTGGACTTTTCTTATTTTTTGCAATTTTACGTCCTCAGTGGGGCTTTCGTTGGAACGAAGGTAGTGTAGAAAGAAAATCGATTGTCTTTGCCGTTGATATCTCCGATAGCATGCTTGCCAAAGATCTTCAGCCTAGTCGCCTGGCACTAGTGAAACGTTACCTACATGATATTGCTCCACGTTTACGTGGCAACAGGCTTGGGCTTGTTTCATTTGCAGGCGATGCCTTCGTAGAAGTGCCACTGACGATTGATGTGCCAACATTTATCGACTTTGCTGGGGAATTAGTGCCTGAACTTTCCCCACGTCAAGGTACAAACATTGAAGCTGCGCTAGAAACAGCCTTAAGGACTATCGCTGAAAACCCAGAAAAACGAAAAAATTCACTGATAGTTTTACTTTCCGATGGTGAAGTTTCGAGTGGAAATACTGAGCAAGCCTTGGCAAAAGCTCAATCTCAAGGAGTAAAAATTTTGAGCCTTGGCGTTGGCACTGAGCAGGGAGCAAGCATTATCACCCAGCAAGGAATCAAACGTGACGAAAAAGGCGAAGTCGTTTTATCAAAACTCAATGCGACTACACTGCAGTCGATTGCCAGCGCAACAAATGGAGCATACCTCAAACTCGACCCGACCTTGCAATTAGCTTTAAACCAGACGGTTGCAATCACAGAGACGCTCAGTGCGACTAAAGCAACCGAGCGTGGACAAATTTGGTTTGAATACTTTCAGCTGCCACTTGCCCTTGCGATACTCTGTTATTTATTAACTCCCAGCTACGCCCGATTTAGAAGTCCGCTACTAGCTGTACTGCTAGGTTTGCTGCTGCTACGACCGACACCTAGCCTAGCAGCCGATCAAGCTCGTGCGCTTGGGGCACAAGCTCAGCAGGCGCTTTCTGAATCACGTTTCAGCGAAGCTCAAGCTCTATTTGAACAAGCTGCAAAAGCTGCGCCCAGTGACGCACGCATGCCACTTGGCAAAGGCTTGAGTTTATACCGACAGGGAAAGTTCGCAGAGGCTGCAACCGAGTTCGAGAAAAGCACCAAGCTTGCTCAATCGCCCGTTCAGAAATTGGATGGCCTCTACAATTTAGGCAACGCCTTAACTCAATTAGGGCAATATAAAGAAGCAATTGCTGCATACGAAGAGGGATTAAAGACTGTTGCTGAAGATCGAGAAACAAAGGAAAACTTAGAATACGTAAAAAAGCTTCTCAAAGAAGAGCAAAAGAAAGATCGTTCAGAGGAGCAAAATCAGCAGCAGCAAAATCAGCAAGAGCAAAACAAAGACAAAGAGCAGCAAAACCTTGGCAAGAAAGAGCAAGAACAACAAGGTAAAAGTAAAGAAGAAGGTGAAGAGGAAAAAGGCGCCAAAGAAAAAGAGGCAGAAGAAAAAGGCCCCCAAAAAAAAGAGTCCGAGCAAAAAGAATCAGAGCAAAAAGCATCGGGGGAAAAAGCATCAGAGAGAAAAGATCCCGCAGATAAGGGCGACCAAGGAGAAAGCAAAACAGACTCTCAGCCGCAGCAGGAACAGCAGCAAGGCAAAGATCCCAATCAACAAGGTTCTCAAAGTAAGGAGTCCGTTCAGGGCAACCCCAAAGATCCCCAAGACGGGCAAGCTCAAGCACTCGATCAACTTGAATCAATCCTTGCAGCGCTCGATCAAGGTGGGGACAAGCAGGCTATGATTGATTATCGTAAGGGCTTAGTTCGCGGTGCGCCGCAGCCAAAAATTGATTGGTAATGAAAAGAGCATGCAAGCATTAGTTTTAAACAAGAATTTGAATTTACAGCAGACAGTGCGCCGCAGCATGCTGATCATACTTTGCTACACATGCACTCTATACGCATTAACTCTATGCAGAGTGATTACACAAGCCACAGCCGCACCTACAGTTACTGTGGGTGTAAATCCCAAAGTCGGAACGGTTGAAGATCTATTTACCCTCACAGTCAAAACATCGGGGTCGAGTCAGCAAACGGGCAAGCCGCGCTTGAATCATTCAGATATTTTTAAAATCGTAGGCACAACCTCAAATTCGCAAATCTCAATTATTAATGGCGTAACCTCATCCAGTATGAGTTATAGTTTTCAACTTGCTCCCGATCTAGCGCTTGCCCCTGGCAAATACCAAACCCCTTCCGGTGTAATTGAAGTCGGCGGCGCAGAGGTTGAAATTCCGCGCAGTGAAATTACAATTAATCCCACTACAAATCCGGGAAGCAAGCAACAAAGTGGTGGCGCAAACCAACCGTCTGACCCCAAAGATAGTCCTGCGACAAACCAAGTAACTCCAGGCTCATCGCTACGTCAGGATGCCGACATTAAGCGGCCGTTTGTTGGACAGCAAATAATTGCCACGACAACCTTAAGCACGGCCGCCGCATTATCCAACATAGAAATCACCGATCCGAATTTCCCGGGATTCTGGCGCGAGGAATTGGGACAAGATGGTCAAGAGACAAATACTGATCACTTAACCGGAGTCACAGAAATTAAAGTGCATGATGCGCTCTTTCCACTCAAAGCCGGAGCACTAAGGATTTTATCACGCACAATTTCAGCACGTGAGCAGGTGCGCCGCAAAGCACGTTTGCCAAACCCGTGGAACTTCGATCCCTTTGCAGACGACCCTTTTGATTTATTTGCGACAACACAAATTGTTCCACGTAGGATTATTTCCAACCCAGTTGATTTAGAGGTGCGCCCCTTGCCGCCTGCCCCCAAGCAAACGCCCTATGTCCCCGTAGGAATGTTGCGCTTAGCTTCGTCAATCACACGCAGTGATGCACAAGTCGGAGAAACAATCACTTATGTGCTTGAACTTTTCGGTGATGCAAATCTACGCCCACTTGAAATTAATTCTCTTCCAGTAAATGAAACCGAATTTTCAGTCTATGCAGAAAAACCACAAATTGAGCGTTTTTATGAAAATGGTCGAGTCTTTTTCAAAAAGAAATTTACTTTTTCAATCGTTCCACTTCAGCCTGGACAATTAAAAATCAATCCGCTGGAGATTTTAATTTTCGACCCGTTCAAGGAGCGCTATGAAACGATCAAAACCCCTGAGCGCAGCATCAATGTGACTGGCAGTGCGATTGCAGCGCTAACTCCAGCACCAGGCAAAACTAATCAAACAGAGGCCCCGGGTGATTCCGAACCGATGCAGACTCCACAGGACGAAATTAAAGTACCTCAAGCACCTACTATCGCTGCGCTTGAAGCTCCTCTCCTTCAAGCCCCCTGGTATGCGCGTGCTCCGCTGAGCAGTAACTTGGCACTGTTTTTTACGGTCTTACTACTAGCTAGCAGTTACGCGCTTTCGCGTTTCTATGCGGCGCATGCCGCGCTTGAAGCTGACCCGCATTTAGGGCAGCGCTTACATGCCTTAGGAAATTTCAAGAAAGCTTTAGCAAGTATTAATCGAACTGAAGCGCTAAACGTGCGTGAGCTAATCGATCAGTTTAAGTTATTCTTGCAGCAACGTTTTGCTATTTCTGCCCAAAGCATGACGCCAAATGAAGTAGTAGCACAACTTGAGGCCCTGAGCGTTAATTCAGATTTAACAAGTCGCACTAAGCAGTTTCTGCTTGAACTTGAAGCGTTACAATTCTCTAAGCTGCATGCTCCTGCAGTAAATATTCAACAAACCGCAGAAACCTTAGCTAGTGAATTAGATCGAGTATGAGTAAAAGAATCCTTATTTTGATATTCACACTATGCTCTGTTTCGCTGGCCAGTGCCGAAGATTCCGGTTTAGCTCTTTATCAGCAGCAAAAATATCTTCTCGCTAAGCAAGCTCTGAAGCGTGAGCTTGAAAGTCAGGGGCCGCAGGCGAATTTGCTGTTACTTTTAGCTTTAACTGAGTATCAACTGCACGAACGTGGTCAAGCCGTAAGAGATCTACGCCATACATTAAACATCAATCCAACTAACCAAACAGCATTACAAACACTGTCAACAATTCGCAAAGAAATTAAAACAAATTTAAGCAGACCGCAGCCACTGGTGCCTTTAGTAACAACACTCAATGATTTTTCAATGGATCTCTTGGCGCTAATTTTTGCTGGGCTGACTTTAGTGACGCTCTATTTCACAAAAAGACGCGGTTTATTCAAGCGCCAGTTGCATCGTATCTTTGCGATTTTAACTTTATTAGTACTAACCGTGCGCTACACCTCACATCTTGGACCAGAGGGGCTGAGGATTTTTAGTCTGCAGCGACCTAATTATGCTGTGGTGGTGCGTGACCAAACGCAAGTCTTCTCTGCTCCACAGACTCAAGCTCAAGTAATTGAGATCGCCAGCGCTGGCACAGAAGCAAGCATCATTGGAAGCGATAAAACTTTCTTAAATATCCTACTCCCGAGTGGCCGCACGGGCTGGGTTACTGCTGATGCAGTGAGTAGGATTTAGGAAATAATTTCCCCGCTCCAGAGTTCATGTAAAAATTTTTCAACCGGAAATATTTCGATGTTTCCTTCTTTTCTATAGTTCTTCTCCAGACAGATCAGAATCAATCGTGCAAACTTTTGCTCTTCTGCAATTGACTTAAGTCCTTTTAGATCATTACGACCGATCCGTTCTTTTCCCTTCACCTCAAGTGCAATTGAATCACCGATCACAAAATCTACTTCGATTTTCGATAGCGATCGCCAAAATGTCAGTGGCAAATTTTTTCTTTGATATGAAAGATATGCTTTTAATTCAATCAATATTAAATGCTCGATGGCATCACCAAAACTTTTACTTCCATACGTAATGTCAGCAGTACCTTTCAATGCATTGGCGACTCCAACATCAAATAAATAAAACTTTGATGTGGCAACTGGTTTACGTTTTGAAGTGTGCTGAAAGGGCGGTAATTGATAACCTAAGAGAGTATCTTCTAGCATTTGATAATATTCCCTGACGGTTCTTGGGGGCACGGCTGAGTCATTACCAATATTAGTGTAATTAATGAGTTCTCCACTATGCAGTCCAGCTACTGTCAGAAAGCGGGAAAATGCCTCAATATTTCTAATCGAAGATTCAAATTTGATTTCTTCCTGCAGATACATGCCAATATAGTCCTTTAGATCAGCATGATAGTCGGCTGAGAGATAGATTGAAGGGAGCCCCCCCCTGTTGATGCGTTTTAAAAGATCATGTTCTGTGAATTCAGGATAGACAAGCGGGTAAAAACTAGCGCTGGCGGCTCTGCCAGCAAGTAGGTTTAGATTTTGTTTTTTTAATTTCCTGGCGCTACTACCTGTTAGTATAAATCGAAGATCTTTATTAGCTTCGATCATCAGGTGAATTTCATCTAATAAACTTGGAAGTTTTTGAATTTCATCGACAATGATTAATTGATCATTTTTAGTTAATTGCTTGCGTATATTTTCTGGACGTTGACTAAGATCTCTAAAAGTATCGGCCTCGAGTAGATTGTAGATTTTAGCAGTTGGGAAATATGACTTGATGTAGGTAGTTTTTCCAGTTTGCCTAGGGCCAAGCAAAAATAGTGATTTTCGAGCTAAAATCATCGAAATGTCTAATATTCTACGAAACATGGCATATAATATGCCAAATTTCGCAAAATTTGGCAATATGAAGGTTGCGGCCACCTTACGGCCAAATCAAATTATTAACTAAATACGGCTAATTGTAGTGTATTTACTGAAATAAATTATAGATCAAAGTAACCCAGTGCTCACGGTCATTAAGGTAAGGGGGGGCACCGTCATCTCGACCGAAGCTCTGAGCCGTATATGTTTACGGCGAAGAGCGAAGCGGAGAGATCTCCAATTGCACTCCAATTGCGCTTGCTGGAGGATTTGGAGATCTCGTCGTGAGCGTAGAACTTCATTTCGTTGACTTTGTCCCGAGTGAGTTCGAAGGGCGCACGATGACGAGGACTGCTTTGCTTTCTTGATCTTATTGGCCGTGGGTATCGAATTACTTTTCTGGATAATCGATTAGAAATTCCTCTTTAACTAGAAATCAACTTCACAGCAACATTCTTGCGAATAATATTACGATCAAACACTTTGCGTATTAAAAAAAGTTTGTAAGAGGCTTCGCACAAGATACATACCAATAGACAAAACTAGAAAAAATATTCCCAACAAAAATGGTTTTTTGGCTAAATGCCAATTTTTTAGTGTGTAAACAAGATCGACAAATGGAACCAAGAACACTGCAATTGCCCAAAACAGGCTAGCTCGATAGGAGAGCAGCACCAGCCATACCTTCAGGCAGTAAATCGCAGCAAATCCAAAAGTAATCATCAAAATTGCGCCGACCTGGCTACCAATTACATTAATCACAAAATTAAGAAGCGCTTCCATGACTAACTCCAATTCTTAAAAAATTTTATGCCGCTACACGTAGCAACAATTTCGCATTGGCTGCACCCTCAAAAACATCAACTTCTGGGCTATTGTCAGTTCTCACGGCATCAACAAAATTATCAATTAAGCCAAGGAAAGGATTTGTAACGGGAAAGGATAAGCCGCCGCGATTGGTCCAAATTTTACCCTTTCCATCTCGATGAAAAGTATCTTCGCACACGACCCACCCGCTAGAACCATATATTTCTAAACGACTTGGTGCATCAAATAGCACAGAGCTGCAAACTTCAGCTGTCGCCCCGCTTGCGAATTTAAAAGTGAGCAGTGCCGTTTCATCGTGCGGGCCTTGCCAAACTTGATTGGCAATCACGCTTTCTAAATTGGTAATTTCTCCATGCTCAGGCAATAGCATCCATCTAGCAAGATCGATTAAGTGTGTTCCCACAGCAGCAAGACTCCACCACTTCCCGACTTCGGTTGAAGCTCGCCAGTTTGTAGCATCTGCTTGGCGCCAAGCCCAAAGCGAGCGGACATGGCGGATTTCACCAAAGTCTCCGCGTTGCACAGCTTCCTTCACCAAGCGATGTCCGGCATGCCAGCGTAGCCGATAACAAAGTCCGAGTTTTACTTTTGATTGAGCATAGCTTTCTAAAATCAGATCAACCCCTTCACGATCGGTAGCGAGAGGTTTTTCCAAGAGCACATGTTTTCCTGCGCGCATTGCTGCAACTGCCGTCTCGGCATGGAGCTTGTCAGGAGTTGCGATAATCACGGCATCAAGGTCACGATCCGCTAACAATTCTACTAACGATGAATATGCCGGGGTAGCAGATTGGGCTTTAAATTTCCGAGCAAATTCTTGGGCACGCTCTTGATTTCTGCTCAAAACGCTCCATAACTGAGCTTTTTCTGTTTCGATTAGTGCCGGAGCATGTCCGTTAGAAGCAATACTACCTGTGCCAATGATCGCAAAATTTAATTTCTTCGCTTGCATGCGATCATTATATTTTACCTGCCGACTTAATGCTACATGGCAACGTTCGAGCCTGAGATCATTAATTATCAAGGAACACTAATTTTTGAGTGCCGACTTCATTTGAAACAAACGAGGTAACAACAACCTCCCGTGACGACTTGCCCGCCGTAGTCGGCGGAAGCGGCATCGGTGGAAGAGATTGGCCAACCTGGCCATTAGTTTATCGGTATCGGATTTCCTTGGGCATCAATCGCCACCATCACGACCTCGGCCTCGGTAACTTTAATCGTCTCTCGCTTACCGATACCGCGCTCGACTTCAACCAGAACTTTCACTGTAACCGACGTGCGGCCAAGCTTAAGAGTTTCTGTATAAAAGCTTACTGAGTCTCCAACGAAAACCGGCGCAATAAATTCAACATCCCTAACAAGCTTCGTGACATAACGATGTGGGGCAATACTACGCGCCTCTTCCCCGGCAGCCATATCAAGATAGCTTAAAATCACACCACCAAAGATTGACCCCAAGGCATTAGTATCTTTAGGAAGACAAACAATACGAATTTTCGGAATGCGAACAGCTTGGGTAGTCATAGCGAGAGTAAATAGCCTGATGACCTATTCAATGAAAGATATATAAGCAATCGTAGCTTGGTCAGTAGCTGATTTTATTGATCTTTTATTTTTTGTTCTGTTTTTGTTTGTAATGTTGACGCAGTTTAGATTTCTATATTCTTGTATACATACAAAGTTAGGCCATGATTTATATCTTAATTCTCAAATTGCATAAAAATTATCTAATAAATACAGATAATTAACATAAGCGTACGTACCTCCTAGATTTTTGTATTAGCCATTTCTACAGCTCAATTTAGGCTGAATTAAAGATTTTTAATAAATAAATTCAAGTACTTACTTACTATGTAAGCGCAGGTACATCATAGTCGACTAGAAGCAGACTTACACAATATGTAGTATGAGCCACTGAGAGCTAACACAATATATTGTGTTATAATCGCTTTTGAATTCAATAACTGGTGTTAGCTAGTTTAAGTTGAAAGGCGCAAATGAGAAACGCTCAGACATGCACTCAGATAGTAGTGCAGCTGCTTGAAGTGATAATTTTTTAACATTTCAACGCAGTCAAATGGAGTTCATTCAAAGGAGTTCGGTGTGATGCAAGCAGATACTACAGCAACAAATACAAACGTAGCAGGAGCAGTCAACGCAGCAGCAATTAAAAGCAGCACAGCTGGGAAGCTCCGAGAGGATTTTACAGTCGTAAAGCGTAACGGCACACTTGTTCCCTTCCGCAAAGACCGCGTAGCCACAGCAATTGAAGCTGCCTACCGTGCAACAAATCGCATCCCTGAAAGCGCACCACTTTCGCAAGCCGACTATACGATCGTTCAACTTGTAACAAACTCCGTTGTCGAAGAAGTACGCGCCAAAGCCGCCGAAGGGGCGTCGATTACCGTTGAAGGTATTCAAGACATTGTTGAAGTCAAATTAATGCAAGCTGAGCAATTTGATGTAGCGCGTAACTACATTATCTATCGCGACGATCACAAAGCACTTCGCGACGATTCTCCAAGAAATCTCAAGGTTTTACGCCGCGATGGCACAACCACTGTGCGCTTTAACCCAATGAAGATTGCTTCCGCCATTGAACGCGCCTTCCGTGCACATCAAAAAATCGAAGGTCAAACGCCAAGTGAAATTATTGAAGCAGTCAATTTACTGACTAACCGAGTTGTTGCGCGCTGCACAGAACTTTCCAAAGCTGGCACAATTCTTCACGTCGAATTTATTCAAGACGAAGTTGAGCGCACCATGATGCGCGAAGGCTTCTATGATGTTGCTAAGGATTTCATTCTCTATCGTGCCGCCCGGGCAGCGCTGCGCGAACAAACACCAGAAATTAGCATTGATACTGTCATTCCAGAAAAAATTATCGAAGCTCCCGCAGTTAGCGCCCGTGAATTCCATGCCCGCCGCAGCGATGGCACTACCTTTGTTGTCACTGATGGGGAAATCCGACGTCGTATTCAATATGCCTGCAAAGGCTTGGAGAATTTAGTTTCTTCGGAAAATATTCTGGAAGAATCAATCAAGAATTTTTACGAAGGAATTTTAAGCACGGAAATTGATTTGGCTAATATCCTGGCGGCCCGCTCGCAAATCGAAAAAGAACCAGCTTATTCCTATGTGGCCTCACGCTTATTACTAGACGTTATCTATAGGGAAGCTTTCGGCGTTGAAGCTTCAAATCCTGAGCTTAAGAAACTACATGCTAATTACTTTAAATCTTATATCGCGAAAGCCGTAGAGCTGGAACGCTTAAATCCTGAACTTAAGAGTTTTGATTTAGATAAGTTGGCAGATGCGATGGATTTAACACGCGACTTAAAGTTTATGTATCTTGGACTACAGACTCTTTATGACCGTTACTTAATTCACCAAGAAGATGTGCGTGTAGAAACTCCACAGATTTTCTGGATGCGCGTAGCAATGGGACTTGCCGTCAAGGAAGGTAAAGACAAAACAGAGCGCGCGATTGAGTTTTACAATGTGCTTTCTCAATTTCACTTCATGTCAAGCACGCCAACACTTTTCAACTCTGGCACACTCCATTCGCAACTAAGCTCGTGCTACCTCTCCACGGTGATGGATGATTTAAAGCATATCTTTAAGTGCGTCTCTGATGATGCTCAACTTTCCAAATGGGCCGGCGGCTTAGGCAATGACTGGACGAATGTGCGTGCCACAGGTGCTCGTATTAAAGGCACCAATGGCCGTAGCCAAGGCGTTATTCCATTTCTCAAGGTCGCAAACGACACAGCTGTCGCTGTAAATCAGGGTGGCAAACGCAAAGGCGCAATGTGTGCTTATCTTGAGTCTTGGCACCTTGACATTGAAGACTTTTTAGAGCTTAGAAAAAATACTGGCGATGAACGTAGGCGTACACACGACATGAATACAGCCAACTGGATTCCAGACTTATTTATGAAGCGCGTCTCTCAAAATGGCACTTGGACACTATTTAGTCCGAGCGATGTGCCTGACCTACATGATCTTTACGGTAAAGCTTTCGAAAAGCGCTACACCGAATATGAGCAAATGGTCGAGGCAGGAAAAATCAAACTTTACAAACGCGTTGAAGCAGTGATGCTTTGGAGAAAGATGCTTTCGATGTTGTTTGAAACAGGTCATCCTTGGATTACTTTCAAAGATCCTTCAAACATTCGCTCCCCGCAAGATCATATGGGAGTGGTGCACAGCTCCAACCTCTGCACAGAAATTCTGCTTAATACTTCAGCTGAAGAAACTGCTGTATGTAACTTAGGTTCAGTTAACCTAGTTGAGCATATTATCAACGGCAAGTTAGACCGCAGCCGTATTGCAAAAACAGTAAAAACTGCAATTCGCATGTTGGATAACGTGGTGGATATTAACTTCTATCCAACTGAGGAAGCCGAGCGCTCTAATAAACGCCACCGCCCCGTCGGGATGGGCATCATGGGTTTCCAGGATGCGCTTTATATGCTGGGCATTAGCTATGCCAGCCCCGAAGCTGTGCGCTTTGCCGATGAAAGCATGGAAGTTATTTCTTATAACGCCATCCTTGCCTCCAGTGAATTAGCTAAGGAACGCGGAGCTTATCCAAGCTACCAAGGCTCAAAATGGAGTAAGGGCATGCTGCCAATTGATACACTTAAACTCTTAGTTGAAGAGCGCGGTGCAGAGTTTACTGATGTTGATACTTCTGCAACGCTGGATTGGTCACCTGTTAGAGCTTCAATCAAAGAACACGGCATGAGAAACAGTAACACTATGGCAATTGCGCCAACTGCTACTATTTCTAATATCACCGGAGTGGCTGCTTCAATTGAGCCGGCTTATAAGCATCTGTACACCAAGTCTAACCTCTCCGGAGAATTCATGGTGCACAATACTTACCTAGTCGAAGAGCTTAAAAAACTTAATCTCTGGGATGCGGATATGGTTGATGACCTTAAATATTTCGATGGCTCGATTATGGAAATCGAGCGCATTCCAGATGAGCTAAAGCGCGTCTATCTAACTGCTTTTGAAATTGAACCAGATTGGATTATTGAATGTGGCGCGCGTCGACAAAAATGGATCGACATGGGCCAAAGCTTAAATCTTTATAGCGCTGAAACAAGCGGTAAAAAGCTTCACGACATGTATATGTTAGCATGGCGCAAAGGCTGTAAAACCACTTATTACTTGCGCTCGATGGGAGCAACCCAAATCGAGAAGTCAACGACAGATATTAATCGTCGTGGGCTGCAGCCACGCTGGATGAAGAATAAATCCGCTTCGAGCAATATTAAAATTGAGCGTGATAGCGAGGAGGCCAAGGCTCAAGGGCCAAAAGTGTGCTCCATCTTAGACCCGGATTGCGAGAGTTGCCAGTAAGGATGAGGATGGAAAAGAACTGAATTTTATTTGATTACAGGAGTAAAGATTATGTTAACATTTGATGACGAAACACCAACCAAAACAACAACCGAAAGCACGCCAGAAGAAATCACAGGTGGTCGTAACAAGCGCGTTCAAGTTCAAGATAAGCGCTTGATCAATTGTAACGCCGTAGATGTAAACCAACTCATGCCACTTAAGTACAAGTGGGCTTGGGAACATTATCTAAATGGCTGTGCCAATAACTGGCTGCCTACCGAAGTTCCAATGGGCAAAGACATTGAGCTATGGAAATCAAGCGGGCTTTCGGCTGATGAGAAAACCTTGGTGATGCGTAACTTGGGGTTTTTTAGCACTGCTGAAAGTTTAGTTGGAAATAATATTATTCTGGCAATTTTTAAGCACGTCACTAATCCTGAATGCCGTCAATATTTATTACGCCAGGCTTTTGAAGAAGCAGTCCATACGCATACCTTTCACTACATCGTTGAATCGCTGTCCTTAGATCAAGGTGAAGTATTTAATATGTATAACGAGGTCAATACGATTAATGCCAAAGACCAGTTCGAGATGAAGCTAACTCAGGCTGTGCTTGACTCAAGCTTCTCCACCGAAAGTTTTGAAGGCGCACAAAAGTTTCTAGAAAACTTGATTGGCTATTACATCATTATGGAAGGAATTTTCTTCTATAGTGGTTTTGTGATGATTCTTTCGTTACATCGCCAAAATAAAATGACTGGTATTGGAGAGCAATTCCAATATATTCTACGCGATGAGACGATTCATCTAAATTTCGGCATTGATTTGATCAATGGCATTAAAGAAGAGAATCCAGAAATCTGGACACCAGCATTCCAAGGCCATATTCTCAACCTCATCAACGAGGCAGTTGATCTTGAATATAAATATGCAGCAGATTGCTTGCCGCGAGGGATTCTCGGCCTAACAGCGCCAATGTTTAAAGACTATGTCGGCTATATTGCAGACCGTCGCTTAGAGCGAATTGGTCTTAAAGCTCAGTATGGCTCTAAAAATCCATTCCCTTGGATGTCTGAAACAATTGACTTGCAAAAGGAAAAGAATTTCTTTGAAACGCGGGTCACTGAATACCAAGGGGCATCGTCCCTGCAGTGGTAGAAGACGGGAGATTGTAAGAGTATTTCCTTTAAACTTAAGCTGGGGCGTTGTGAGCTTTTCAGCCGACCGCGCCCCAGTAAGTTAGCCTCATTCTGACTTCATATCCTGATCGCCGCTTTGGCGATCAGCGGATCCAGCCTCATAGTCGGAGCTATGAGTAACGTAGTATATGAAAAGCAAGAGCAAAGCTAAACCAGCTATGTACGGCAATAGCTCAAGCCAGTCAGAGGGGCTGCTAGATTGCGCGATCAAGCCCATTCTAGCACCCGCAATCATGGGGGTCCGAAAAGATGTCGGCAAACATCTCGTCCATCCCCCTCGAGACTGCCACTAAGGCAGCAATCCCGCATACGACAAGGAGGCCTCCAAGGCCCAAGAGGACTTTCTTCTTTTTCTTATCCATTTGATTTTTCCTCCCTCCAGAGGAATCCTAAAAGCTTAGTTTATAAGCGCCTTAAAATTCCTCTGCATAAAAACCTAAAACTCTTACAATCTCTTGATGTCACTTAAAGACAACAAAAGATTGCCGATTTCAAACTACCAAAAAGAAGATTTCAAAGAACAAAAATGAGGTTATAGTTCACAATATATTACTTTTTAACTATGAAAAAGCAACCAGGCGAAAATAGTTTAGTTTCAGCCTCTGAGATTAGAAGCTTTCATTCTTGCCCAGAATTTTGGAGACTAAGCTCAGTATTAAAACTTAAACCAAGCAATGACAAAGCTTTAGAACGCGGCAAACGTCTACATCGCAACTGGACCAGAGCAGATTTTTATACTGCAGCGTTAATCAAACTAGCAGTCGCAAGCATTTTCATCGTTGCCATCCTTTATTACCTAGGCATATTTCGATGAAACTCCCGCAAACTCTGGTCATAGTTTTATTAATCGTGATTGTCATCGCACTGATCCAGCGTCGCAAATCTGGCTTCGGTTTTGGCAAGACAATTAGTCACGATGATCTGACGCTTAAGTCTAAACACTATGGATTAATCGGCAAACCTGACAGAATTGTTGAATATCGTGGTAAATATATCCCTGAAGAGAAGAAAACGGCTTTCCGTTTTCAAGACTCCTTTCGCGCCCAGATGGGAGTTTATTTTATCCTAATCGAGGATCATTTCGGCATCAGACCACCTTACGGATACATTGTACTCGGCAATGGCAAGCGTGTCTGCGTTAAGAACACAGCAGAACTTAGAGAACTAGTCTTAGCAAGCGCTGAGCAAATCCGCGAACTAAGGCATCAGTCAAATTCTCCGCTTGAGCCTATTGGCGTGAATTCTAAGCAGTGCCTACGCTGCGGGCAGCGCGAGAATTGCACAGTGCGACTCGCTTAGAAACGCCACTGTCATTAATGAAATGGACCTTTTCTTTTTCTTTACTTTACGCTCCAGTTGAAGATACTTTAATCCCAAATAATTATAGAAAAACAACTAGTTGGAATTAATGCCTTGGCTGGCTGAGGCCCTGGGTGGGGGAGAAGTTTGAAGAAAGTAAAGCACAGTCCGAAGCAATATGTTTTAAAATTACCCACTATTCGATGCAGAGGACGAGCCATTTCTGAAAACGTCTCCCCACCCAGGGCGCTATAAGAATAGCGCTAAAAAGGTCCATTTCATTAATGACAAAAATCAAATTCCAACGATTGCAATTTGATGCTGATTCGCTAAGGCCACCATCTGTTCGCGCTCCAGCACCAAACATTTTCCGGCTTCGACGGCAAGTCCGCGACATTTAGCTTGTATCATTGTTTCAATTGTACGTAGGCCAATTGTTGGGACATCAAAGCGCAAATCTTGAGTAGGTTTTGAAAATTTCACAACGATTGCACCTTCACCTGCTAGCTTCCCGCCACGTAAAATTGCCTGATCTGACCCTTCAACCGCTTCAACTGCCGTAATCACGCCGTCTTTCACTACTACAAGCTGTCCAATATCTTGCGCGCTCATTGCCGCCAAGGCAGCTTGTCCAATTTCAACATCCTCAAGTTCAAAACTTGCAAATTTACGCGCCGTCAGGGCCCCTCGCATCACCAGCGAATCTTGCATGAAAACCATTGAAGGCACGACCTCAATTCCTTCACTTAAGAGTTCGTCGGCTAACCCGCGCATGACCCTGTCATCCTTAGTGCTTCGAATTTTCGCCATCAACAGTGCTCCGCGAGCATCTAAACGCACGCCTCCAAAAAGCTTTACACGGTTAATGCCCCCGACCATTGCCGCATGCTTCACGCCATGACGTTTGAAGGTATCAATCAGCGAACCAACCTGACCTAGCTTGATCCACGTATATGCGCTAAGCTCTTGCTCGAGGTTTTTTGAAGTTTCATCTTCGTGAAATACGCCGACGACATTAAATCCAGAGTGCTTAGCGGCCTTGATAAATTCAAAAGGGAAGAGCCCGCTCCCGGCGATTAGTCCAATTGTTGAACCCTGAGGAATGGAGCAATTTTCTAGATCGAAACTAGCACCTTTTTGTTGTAGGCTAGCTTGTTTGGGAACTTTAGTGAATGGCCACATCAGAAACGCCTTAGTTAGTCTGCGCTGTCGTCACTTAGTCCACCACGCGCAACTCCTCGAGTTGAAGTTTGATAAAATTCAATGAAATGCTTAACGATTGCATGCTCAGTATCAGCTTGCAGTACACTGGCAATGCGCTCTTTAATTGGTCCAGTACCGAGCACAATTGCATGATAAGCTCTGCGCATTGCTTTAATCGCATCGTCACTCTGCCCCGAGCGCCGTAAGCCAATTACATTGACCCCACGTAGCTTGGCGCGATCTCCTTGCGCGATACAATAGGGCGGAATGTCTTGCGCTGCCATCGCCCCACCACCGAGTAAAGCAAAATCTCCAATGCGGGCAAACTGATGAATCGCAACAAGTCCGCCGAGGATCACGCGATTGCCAATTGTAACATGCCCAGCCAGAGTTGCTTGGTTTGCAAAAACATTACCATTTCCCACGCGACAATCGTGAGCAACGTGAGCGCCAACCATAAAAAGATTATCGTCGCCGATAGTCGTAGTTGAGGTGCCGGTAACTGTCCCGGGATGCAGCACGACACTTTGACGGATACTATTTCGTGCACCAATCACAAGCGTTGTTGGTTCACCTTTATATTTTAGATCTTGTGGCTTTCCTCCCACAGACGCAAACGGGAAAATTTCATTCTCTGCGCCAAGCGTAACATGCCCGTCAATCACCACATGCGAGAGAACGTTAGTATTTTTCCCGATCTTTACATTTGGCCCGATGATCGAATAGGGGCCGACAACCACGCCAGAATCGAGCTCTGCATTTTTATCAACAATGGCTGTGGGGTGAATCGTGGTCACTAAAACTTCTCGTTAGGGCTTGATTTCCGTTGGCACTACTTCTGCAGCCATAATTGTTGCCTCAACAGCCACTTCGCCGTTAACTGTAGCTTTTGCTGTCATTTTCCAATGACCAAACTTGCGTCGACACTCACTCAAATCAAGTACAAGTTTATCACCTGGAAAAACTGGCTTCTTGAAGCGCACATTCTCACAGCCAGAAAAAACAATAATCTTTTCCGGTGGTAAAGAGTTCGCCGTTAACCGTGTATAAATTGCCCCTAACTGAGCTAAAGCTTCAAGTATTAAAACGCCAGGCATAATTGGAAACCCGGGGAAATGCCCTTGAAAAAAAGCTTCGTTTGCGGAGCAATTTTTATAACCAATAATTCTTTCATTATCGACAAACTCAGTCACAGCATCGACTAGCAAAAATGGGTAGCGATGCGGAACGAGCTTCTCAATATCGACCGTACGTAGTGGAAGTTTCATAACTAACAAAAAAATAATTGACTTGAGTTATTTACCTGAATCTAACACCTTGATCACATCATCAGTAATATCAAGCGTCGTGTCAGCGTAGATTAGCGACGAAGCGCTCTTTTCAAAAACCATTGTATAGCCTTTATCTTTTCCAACTTGCTCAACTATGACTTTGACTTTCTTGAGCATTTCACCAACAAGCTGAGAATTTTTTCGGCGCAACATGTCTTGAGAATCAGTAAAATCGCGCTTAATGTCTTTTTCTAAGGCAATCAGTTTATCTTGCTTTTCTGCACGTGCTTTATCACTTAAACTTGCGCGTTGCTTTTCAAGCTCAGACTGCATGGCTTCAAAGGATTGCTTCTTTGCATCAATTTTTGCCTGCTCACGCTTGACTTGCTCTTCATACTCTTTCTGAGCCTTTGTGCCTTGCGCTGAAGCGCTCATCGCACGTTGTAGGTCAACATATGCAAATTTAGTCTCAGCCAGTGCCTGACCAGCAAAAAGACAAGTAATAATAAATACGGTCAAAATCTTACGAGACTTCATAAAAATACTCACCTCAATACTAAAAAATGATGCCGGAATTTACCTATTTATTAGTATAAGCGCAAACTTGTGCGTATTTAGTGCAATTCGCGATTCTATCTAGCCGGCAAAAGGCGAAACGCTCTCACTCAGGAAAGGCTAAATATGTAACAAATTGGTAATTTTGCTGCACACGCTCAATTCGCGAAAAGCCAGCTGATTTAAGCAAGTCTTGATTAGCTTGTGCAGTCAGCGGACGGAGCACTCCTGCTAAGGCTTGTCGTTTACGGTCAATTTCCCCCTGCGTATAACCGTTTCGGAGCTTAAATCCATAGTACAAATCATCAAAAAATTCTTGTTGCTCTGGACTATCAAAGGCTTCTTTTTCTGAAAAAACAAAAATGCCTGATCTAGACAGGCTTGCTCTTAACTTTTTGAGAATGTCGAGCCGCAATGCCGGATCGACAAACTGGAGTGTATAATTCATCACGGCGACATCACAGGCTTGAAACGCAAATTCAGCCAAGTCACCTGCTGCTAAAACAATTTCAACATTTTTAGGAGTGGGGATTAAACTCAATTTCTGCTGAGCAACTTCAATCATCGGGCGGCTAGCGTCAAGACCGACAATTTGGAAGCATGCAGATGGATTTGCACCGTCAAGAATTCTTGCAATTGTAGTTCCCGTTGAGCAGCCTAAGTCATAGATGCGCCCGTTAGCTGGTACATGCTTGAGGGCCAGAGCTGCAGCGATATTCTCAGTTTCAAAGTAGCCTGGGATGGAGCGCGCTGCCATATCATCAAAAGCGCTAGCAACCTTAGCATCAAAAGAAAACTGGGCTGGAGAGTGCTGATCTTGAAAAATTGTATCTTTTTTCATATGTATTCATACATGCTAGAAGTCGTTAATTTTTACAAGTTTACACCCCTCTCAGAAGACAAATATAAAGCGCTTCATCGCTGGGCGTTTACACATGCCACTGATTTAGGACTACAAGGTAGCATTTTAATTGGATCTGAGGGTGTTAACGGCTCACTTTGCGGCGAAAGCGAAAAGCTCCGAAACTTTATTGAGGCTATCCGTCTCGAACTAAATGTCGACACAGTAGAGCCGAAGTTTGCTCCAACTGCAAAGCCAGCCTTCGTGCGGCTCCGTGTAAACTTTACCTCTGAGATTGTAACTGCGCGTCTGCCTTTTGAGTTCGAAAAACAAGATCAAAGCAAATATCTCTCCCCAAGTGAATGGCAAGAAGTTTTAGATCGAGAAAATCCCGTCGTGCTAGACACTCGCAATTGGTACGAAACTAAAATCGGTAAGTTTGCAACGGCAATTGATCCGGACATCACGATGTTTACTGAATTTGATAAGTATCTTGAGAAGTTTGAAGTTCCCAAAGATGAGAAGATTCTAATTTACTGCACAGGCGGAATTCGCTGTGAAAAAGCCACACAAATTATGACCCGCCATGGATTCAATAATGTCTACCAACTCCACGGCGGAATTCTTTCCTACTTGAAAGAGTTCCCTAACCGCTCCTTCGATGGCGAGTGTTTTGTCTTTGACCGTCGCATCGCAGTCGATCAAAATTTAAACCCTTCCGAACGCTACAAGCTTTGTGCCTGCTGCGGAGACCCCGCAGAAAGGCCTTATCCTTGTAGTGTCTGTGGCAAAACTACACACATCTGCGAACTATGTGACGGCAAAGATTGGTCTTTTTGCTCAAAAACATGTCGTGACCGTTCCCGGCATCTACATAAGAAACAAGCAGTAATCGCCTAGAGTTTCATTTTCTTTTCTGTTGGTTTCAAGCAACAAACATACTAGATATTATCTGGCGTAAACGTTTAAGGAGATTAGCTATGAATGAAGCTTTCAAGCCCGACACTGCTTATATTATTTCTCGTGCGCGTCAGGTCCTACTAAACCCTAAAGAATTTTGGACAACTGCTAGCTCCGAAACCGAAACTATCGATTCGGTCTATAAACGCTATATTATCTGGTTGGCAATTATCGGACCAGTTTGTTCGTTCCTGGGTATGACATTTGTTGGAATTACAATTCCTTTTATCGGCACGTGGAAAATGCCTTTTGTTTCAGGATTTGTTGGCGCAATTATTCGTTATGCTGCCGCTTTGGTGATGCTCTTTGTGAGCGCATTAGTCTTAAGCAAACTAAGCCCAAAACATGGTGGAACAGAAAATATTCAAAATTCGTTTCGCCTTGTTGCCTATTCAGGAACAGCAGCGTTGCTTGGTGGCGCACTGGGTATTATCCCTTCACTGGGAGTACTTGCTCTACTCTTTGGACTTTACTCGATTTACACTTTCTACCAAGGCATTACCCCAATGACAGGCGTGCCTGAACAAAATCGTATGACCTACGCAGCACTTGCAGTTGTCTGCATCGTGGTAATTGCAATTATTTTCATGTATCTGTCGCATCTGTTTGTGCCGACACCTCCACTACCAACTTTTCGCGGATAAATAACCAAGGGGCTAGCTATGAACAGATATCTTCTGCTTGCGATATGTTTAACACCAAATCTTGCTTTCGCTGATTTACATGAGTGTAATGGCATGTGGACCAACAAGCCCTGCGATGAAGGCGCAAATACTGCAGCCCCGAGCAAAACCCTTAAAGAGCAGCCCCTTGATCCACGCGCCGCTAATCCAGATTTTCGCAGGAAACAACAAGTTTTGCGAAAGCTTCGTGAGGATATCACTTACCTAAACGATGCAGGAGTTACGCATGTAAATACTTCGATCGTTGAAGATGTATGCGACCAGCCAAACTCATCTTACAGTGATTGCAATGCTGCCTATGACCTTTTTAGAAAAAGCGAGGCTGAGTCATTTGAAAAAGCAAAGAAAGAGCTAGAGCACCGCGAGCTTGTAAATAAGGTAAAATCTGCAACCGAAGCTGCGGAAAAAGCTAAATCTGCCGCTGATGATGCTACAAAATCTGCTGACGAAGCGACCAAAGCCGCAGAAGCTGCTGCGATTGAAGCAAACGCAGCACGACAAGAATCTGCGCTCTTACGTCACAGGCTAAGAAAAGCTCAGGATAAGTCTGTGCCGGTTGCCCAACCCGGAACACAAGTCGACACCACTACGGTTGTAATCGGGAAGTAGTCCTGAGCAAATCAAATTTTTTCTTAGCCTCGCGATAACGCAGGTCTAAACGTGCCGCTGCTGATAGTTTTTGTTCTTCGCTTTGAGCTCGACGGTAGTCTTTAGCCTCGACAGCGCTTGCAAACAATCCAATTTGCGAGGCGAGCATTTGCGGATCGAGTTGAAGAGCTTGGTGAAAAAATACATCTGCTGCCTGATACTGTTTAAGCCCTAATTTTGCCCAGCCAAGGCCATCCACCGCAAGTGCAGAGTTGGGATTTTTGGCAGTAAGTCGTGCATATATATTTTGCGCATCGCCGTAACGCCCAGATAATTGATAACTGCGAGCAAGTAACAATACTACTTGAGCGTTGCCCGGATAAATCTCTAGAGCTTTTTCAAAGCGGATCACCGCACGTTCATACTGAGCTGCCTTAAAGTAGACACTCCCCAAATTGGCCTGCACTTTACTGCTCTCCGGCGTAAGTTCAAGCTGCCTTTCCCAGAAATGCTGATCACTGGTCCAGCTCGGCAAGGTTCGAGCAATCACAACAAAGTAAAGCATGCTAATCAGGCTTGTCAGTAGATGGATCGTTAACTTACGAGGGAAATTGGTGATGATTATTCCTGCCAATCCCGCCAAACCAACACTCGGCAAATAGATCAGGCGCTCCGCATAAATTACCCCGATCGGAAAGAGCAGATTACAGGTTAAAATAAAACTAAGCAAAAACCATGCGGCAAAAAAACCATAACTACGCGCACGCAACATCCCAATCACAGCACTCAGAAAAATTACGAGAAATAATCCAGCGCAGATTAAAATTTCTGCAACGGGCATTTGCGTAAACGGCACTAATGCTGCAAACGAATAGTCGGCTCGCGGCGGAAAGGGGAAAAGAAATAACGCAAAATACTTGCCAAGTAGCAAGCAGGCATAGAGCACCCGCTCCAACCCAGCTGAAAACAATAGAAAGTTCTCAACATAACTAATTGTATGATCAAGTTGAATCACTCCGGATAGCGTTTCGATACGCAGTGTCAGATAGAGGCCAAAGGGAATTAAAATCAAACACAACCAGAAAGCTGTAAGCTTGAGAAAATGACTAGTTTTTTGATAGCGCCACCACAGACAGAGCGGCATTAATAAGAGCAACACACAGGCATTTTCTTTAGAAAAGAAGGCAAGGCTGGCTGAGAAAATTGCTAATAGCGCCGAGCGCATAGTAGGCAGTTGAGTTTTCTGGGCACTCGGGCTTGTCACCGCAAGCGAAGCAGAAAGCGCAACTGTTAGTGTAGCTAGCACGCCTAGCGTAGCCAGTGATTCAGCACGAAATGCAACATTTGCAATCACCTCTAAATGCGCTGGATGCAAGGCAAACAAAACTGCCACAATCAATGCAGTCAAACGCTGTTGCAGTAGAGTCATCAGCTCATAGACAAGTAGGGATACAAACATATGCAGCAAAATATTAAGCAAGTGATATGTGCCGGGACTAAAGCCCGAAAGTAGATAATTCAGCTGAAATGAAAGTGTTAAGACTGGTCGATATAAATTTCCTGGCCAGGTTGGAGAGAGCAAGGTCGAGAGTAAATCAAAATTCCTGCCGATTAACTGATTTTTAAGGATATGCTGGGCATCGTCATAAACATAGCCATAAAAAAGAGCAGGAAGAAAGGGCACTACGGCACAAAGAGCAATAATTAACTGCTGGCACCAAACGTTTAAACTTTTCTCTGTTTCGTTTTGCATGACCTATGTGCTTATCAACCAGCAAGTTTACTAATGATTCCAGCCTGCTTAACTGTAACCGGTTGAACACTCAAACGACTCCCACGCTGGAGTAGGAGCATTTCTTTTAAGCCCGCTTGCTTACGCAACTCTGGAAGTCCAATAAAATTGGGAAATTTTGCCTGAAAAGAAAACTCTGGAGCAAACCAACGTGGATTTTCACGTGTTGCTTTAGCATCAAAATATTCTCCTTCCAGCTCAAACTGCGTGGGGTCAGGAATTGCTGACTTTGACACTCGAGCTAGTCCTGCAATGCCCGAAGGCTCTGCATTCGAATGGTAAATAAAAACCTGGTCACCGAGCTGCATTGCTTTGAGGTAATTGCGGGCTTGGTAGTTTCGAACGCAATCCCAAAGTGTTTTTTTCTTAGCTTGCAAATCATCAATCGAAAAAACAGCTGGCTCCGTCTTTGCCAACCAATATTGACCGGCCATTACTCCTCCACTCTACTTAACTAATTCTTTTGCTGCTAAATTCAATTGTGCGGGGTTCAAACTCCAACGCTTGTTTGCGCTGATGAAAACATCTCCGGCCTCAGTGCGCATCATTTTATAGAGGTCCATTAGACCGCCAACCCCGTAGCGTTTTTCAATGACTTTGAAGTACATGCTCGCCCGACCATAATCATAGGGGCTACCTGAAAAATTAAAATGGTCAGGGCTGGCTTTAAAAGATTCGGCCGCCATTTGCTTGTAGAACCCCTCTACTTCCCTACTACTCACTGCCGCTGACTCCCGGCTGGCATATTGCTCAAACCAGGAGGCAAAACCTTCGGCTTGTAGTGAATGCGGGCTCTGATGTCCGAGTAATTGATATTCGAGAGCATGCCCAACTTCATGAATTAAAATTCGCTCCAGCAAAGCATCGCTTTCCTGCTCGCTCAAGCGCTTACTGGAGTTACTTTCATTGCCGCAACCTGCAGAGACGCGCTCAGCAACAACATACACTTTATTCGGCGGGACCATCCAACCGGGATGGCAATTTGTCACAAGTGAAATTGGAATTTGCTCCAGCGGAACTTTTTCCCCCATAAAGACGATATTCCATTCTTGCGAAAAGTTACGCAGCGAATCAGGAAAACCGGGAGTTTGTAAAGCTCGTGAGACCGAACGCATTGCTGCGATCACAGCTCGGTTCGGTGTGCGCCCAAATGTTGCCTCACTATCACGTTGCCAGCGTAAATTTACTCTGCCCAGTGAAGTTGAAAAGCTTTCATTACGGACTGTTCCCGATAAATTAACTTGACTCGGGTCAACCAGCTCTTGGTTCCGAATCGCCTCTCCACAGCGGGCCTGTTTGCGATATTTCACAGGAACTTGATTAATGCCTGGAGTCATAACAAGTTGCCCATCTTGCCCCTGATAAACACAGATCGCTTTATCTTTGGCATGGGCGTAATTAACACTCACAAGCACTGTGCAGATTAGTGCTTGTAGTTTGAGATTTAACCTTAAATTTATCTTTCTAAGCGCTGCCATTTATGTGCAATATATAAGCAAAAGTTATTAGTACGCGAGTAAGATTCTCAATGAGCGAACCTTTTTCTACAACGGCGACCCCTAAAAAGCGTAAACGTAAGAAGTTATTTAAGCAACCTGGAATTCCTGCAGGAACGCTGATCGCCAATCCCGAATCAATCTTCAGCTCAGTTAACTATCTAGTGGTAGAAAAATCTGGCACGATTAAAGAGTGTCGCGTGCGCGAACTATCTGAGATCCCTAAGATTCTTGCTGAGCATAGGTTTCTTTGGATTAATGTCGACGGCCTAGGCGACCCAGAGTTCGTGCGTAACTTAGGTCGTACGCTAAATTTACACGATCTCGCCCTCGAAGATGTTTTACATACAAATCAGCGCGCAAAGGTTGATCATTTCCTTGATCACTTTTTTATTGTTTGTCATTGGCCAACTTATAATGATCATTTCGAAACGGAGCAGCTAAGTATTTTTGTCGGGAAAAATTTTGTCGTTTCCTTTCAGGAACATGGTGGCGATGATTGTTTGAGGGGCATTCGCTCTAGGCTGCAATTAGAGTCAGCGCTAACTATAGATCTAGGTGCCGATTATCTCTCCTACGTTATTCTCGATACTGTTATCGATCACTACTTTCCCGTTTTAGAGTCAATTGGGGAAACTTTAGATAACTACGAAGAGACGATCATTTCTGAAGCAAACCAGCGTGAGTCAATTGCCAAATTGCATGATATCAAGCGTGACCTACTAGCACTACGACGCATTGTCTGGCCACACCGCGAGGCGCTGAATACCTATATCCGTGACAGCGGAACATTCATGACAGAGAATGTGCGCTTGCACTTGCGCGACTGCTACGATCACATTGTCCGCATTATGGATCACGTGGAACTTTATCGGGAACTCTCAACCGATCTAATGAACTTGCATTTATCTTTTGCAAGTAAGCAAATGAACGAGGTGATGAAAGTCCTGACTGTGATTTCTGTCATTTTCATGCCGCTTACTTTTATCGCTGGAATCTATGGCATGAATTTCGACCCCGAGGCCTCACCCTACAACATGCCAGAATTACGTTGGTATTACGGTTACTTTCTCGCCCTGTTCTTAATGATCGGGATCAGTGCGGCAATGCTTGTGTACTTCAAGAAGCGTCGTTGGATTTAAAAATCTTTCGTTAAGCTTTAAAACTTATGAAAAGTGAGCTACTAGGCTTTGCGAATTTCGTAGATGCGCATCGGCGGGATGTTACGAAATTCGTATTCCACATCAACCAATTGCAGATCTGGCTTGAGGCAAGCGCGTAGAAATTTATCTAAAGAAGCCGGCGGCGGGAAAACTTGATACGTCAAGAATGTGCCTGTGGCCGTCAAGGTCTCAGCGGTGTTACGTAAAATTCGATCCTTTACTTCAGGCGGAAGCATCGAAAATGGGATTCCAGAAACAATATAATCTGCGTTGGCTTTGCCAATTACTTCGGAAATATCCTCCGCACTACGATTGTGGATCTCAAACCTTGAGTCTACTAAGGAACGTTTTAAAATCTCGCAAAAGTTCGGATTTGTTTCGAAAGCAATCAATTTAGAATCCGTGGACAATTGGGAAAGGATTTGCCGCGTGATTACTCCCGTACCTGGTCCGTACTCCGCAATTGTAAGCTTGCGAGTGAAATCAATTTTCTTAAGCACTCGCTCAACGGTGAACTTAGAACTAGGAGTGATCGAAGCAACGTGCTTGTCTTTCACTAAATTTTTGATATAAGTTAATGTCTTCATGCTATGAGCACAGTTGTCTTCGGTGGAACTTTTGACCCTATTACACAAGGACATGTCCGTGCAATACGGACATTAAGCGAGTCATTTACCACGGTTATTATTGCTCTGACTTCACAAAACCCTTGGAAAAGTAGGCCGGCGACGGGTTTTAGATTGCGCTTACATATGATTAGAGAGACGCTCAATTACGAAAAAATTAAGCTTGGACAATCATATTCTGACCCCGGGATTTGTCTTTCTGACTATGGCTATGTGTATGCCAAAGACTTTGTTCTGCATTTACAAGCTAAATCAATTACCGAAGTTCATTGGGCAGTCGGATCGGACTGTGCAGCTGATGTTAAAAACTGGAAAGATTGGAGCGCGCTGAACATACCAATCTATGTGATTCAGCGCACTGAAGAATCTTCATCCAAAGTGCGCCAAGGTGCCGAAGCTCCGCACCCAGCAATTATTGCAACGATCGCTCAACATAAACTTTACCGCTGACTGAATTCTACTTATTTCGAATCAGCTGATGGTCCGTAAATTGCAGGAACTTTTTTCCCGGCGATGCGCAACAACAAGGCAAGTTGCCCGCGATGATGGATTTCGTGCTTTAAAATAATAGTCAAAATTTCACTGCGCTTAACCTGCATCCCATAAAAGTTCACACTCTCGGTAAGCATTGCATCAGTCCAACTACTTTGAAGTTCTGCAAAAAAATTTTCAACAACTACTTGATAATTTTCCAGTAAGTCCGTGATTTGTTCGGCAGCAGGAAGTTTTTTAAGCGTAAAGTTAACTTGGCTCAGAATCGTAGGAAGCGCCATCACCAGATGATTCCCTAAGCCTCCCAATGTCCAGGAATTTTCAGTTGGCGAAAAGTTAAAACTATCTTTAATCTCTTGAAGAGTGGCAAGAGTTTTAGTGCTTTCCGATCTGTAATCAGTGATGAATTCCTTAATTGTTTGATACATAAATCATTTCCCTTAAGTGTTAAAATTTACGCAGCTTTTGACATGGAGATAGACCTAATCTATATACTTCGCCGCTAGCTATAGAGGATCAATCATGAAAGCAAAAGATATTCGCAAAGGCACAGTAATCATGTACAATAAGGCACCTCATCGTGTGCTCGATTTTCAACATCGTACTCCTGGAAATTTGCGTGCTTTCGTTCAGGCAACGCTGCGCAACGTACTTAGCGGCATTCAATGCGACACGCGCTTTAGCTCAACTGAAGATCTTGAGACGGCAGATGTTTTTAATTTAAAGGGTACATATCTTTATACTGATGACCTGGGCTCGCATTTCATGAACTCTGAGACTTACGAGCAAGTTACACTTTCTGCAGAATTAGTTGGCGAAGGCAGGTATTATCTTCAAGATGGCATGAGTGTCGATATTATGACTTTCGATGACCGTCCGATTGGAGTGAGTTTCCCTAAAACTGTGATCCTTACTGTAGTTGATACTCAACCAGAACTAAAAGGTGCTACAGCGAGCAATTCGCCAAAACCAGCAACTACAGACACTGGTTTGACCCTAAACGTGCCGGCTTTCGTTAAAATCGGTGAGAAAATTATTGTAGATACGACAACTGGCGAATACTTGAGTCGCGCTGAATAGTCGCCAGCGCGATTTTTTTTAGCAAGAGTTTAACTTACTTTACTGCATCAGATAGATCAGTGATAATTCCAACAGTACTTTCTAGTTCCCCTTTAGAATTAAGCACCGGGGTACCTGTCACTAACACTTTTTTCTTGTCCCCATGCTGAGTTAGTAATTCAGCTTGATATGTTGAGGAGACGCCAAGTGGGCGTTTGAGAAATTCTTCGGCAAGTTTTTTGCGGCTTTCTGGACTAAAAAAGGAATGATAGGATTTCCCACTTAACTCAGAACTCGAATTTAACCCGAGCAAAGCAATTAAGGCAGGATTAGCATAAAGGGTTTCACCATTTGGGGCGACATGCCAAACCCCTACAGCCGTGTGGTCAATTAAACTACTTTTTAAATATTCGGCCTCGATCCTCATCGTCCGTTTACGAATTACTTCGGTCACATCAATCCCCACTACACACCAATTCCAAGCAGAAACGCCTAGTTGTCCTTCGATTTTTGACCACATCACATCCCGCTTTTCTCCGTTACGATTAGGTAGCGCCATGACGCGTCGCATTTCACCAGACGAACTGACTAGACCTAAGTAATTATGACTTTCAGGATGGGCAATTATTTGCTCCTTGGTCACTCCAGTAAAGTCAGCTAAGCTTTTATTCCACTCAACAATGCGATCTTGGGCATCAAATGCGCAAAAGAAAAATGGGAGTTCATTTAATAAATCACGGATATTTCTGATCTTCTTTGCATGTTCAGAATGTAACTCCAAATGGTCAGCTTGCTCGACCAAACGTGCCCGTAACCCCAAGATTGCTGCCCGTTGCTTCTGTATTTTATTCAGTAGCATAGCAAGCATTGTCGAAACCAGTAGACCTAAGGAGAGCAGCACAAAAGGAAAAAAACTCTGCTTGGAATTACTGGTTTTTGAGGCAATCGTCCATGCTAGCGGAGGATGTGAAAAGTTAATTTCTACGGGGAGAGTCGTCCCTTGTCCTAGCCTGTCCTGATAACTACAGATCGGCCGAGCGGGAGAAAACTGGTCGCGGTCATACAACTCCCAAGTAATTGTGCCTGGACGCACGGGGTCGATTTGGTCGCAAAGTTTAGCAAGATTGATTGCGGCAACGATCATTCCCCGTAGCGAGTTTTCGCAGTTTTGCTCACAAACGGGATAACTAAGCAGCAGTAAAATTTTTCCTTGCAGTTCAAGATAGGCACTTGCTGAGCTAAATTTCCTTGTCAAAGTCTGCTCAATTAATTTTACGAGCACTCCTTGATCTTTGAGTGCCGTACCAGCGTGAAAGGTCTGGTCTTGATTAATGCTCAGCACATTGGCAATTTTAAAATCATCATAGCCACTTGACCCAGTGGTATGCTCGATCCAGATTAGTTCTTCGAGCGAACTATCTAAATCTTTAGTTGCCTGTAGTTGAGTATTGTCGGTTAGACTTGCTTGCGAAAGATTGCGAGCTAAACTATTAACTTTAGTATCAAGTTTGGAGAAGTAGTCGACTAACTTAAGAATATTCTGAGATTGCTCATTTTTTGTCTGCAGTATAAGATGCAAATGATCGCTGTCACGTAACACAGAGTAAAGCAAATACGTAACAAGCACTCCGAGAATCAGCATGCCGAGCACGGTCGAGCCAATTTCTTGCTTTAAGGATGGATTCCTCAAAATCGAACGATGATGCTGATTATTGACACACACACTCATATTCATCCCAGCTTTGACACGAAAGCAGCAATCGCGGCTGCACTAAAAAACATGCGCTTAGAGGCTGATTGCGTGCCGGTCTTGTGTCTTACTGAACGTTACGAAGAATGTCTATTTTCAACCCTATCTCAGACAAAAAACTCTCAGGCAAAAAACCCGGAGCAACTTACCTGCACTCCAACCAAGAGCCCGGAAGTATTAAAAGTTTCAGAACAAGCAGCTTCGATCTATCTCTTGGCTGGACACCAACTCATCACCAGCGAGAAACTTGAAATTCTTGCGCTTGGAACAATTTCTCGACCGCAAGATGGCTTAAGCGCTCAAGCTACAATTCAGTCGATCTCTGCTGCCGGGGCATTAGCTGTCATTCCCTGGTCACCTGGGAAATGGTTAGGTCAACGAGGCCAAGTGGTTAAAGCACTCTTAGCCGGTCCACAACCAAAGGATTTCTTAGTAGGAGATATTCCAATCCGACCGTGCGGCAATATTTTTTCCACCCCGCTGTTAAGTTATGCGCGTAAGTGTGGGTGTAAAATAGTTTATGGATCAGATCCATTGCCATTTAAAAGTGAAGAAACTGCCCTAGGAACCTTAGCAACCGAGATTAGTAATGTCACAATCGATCCCGACAACCCCAAGGCTTCGATTCTTGCTGCACTTACGAATTCGACTGGACGCCCACGGGGGAGATATAATAATCCAATCCGAGCATTGCTACGCCAAATTCGCACACTAATTTAATTCTGCTTGTAAAAATATCCTTGAGTCGGTAAAGCTGGGCCGTCAAAATTATGAAAACTATTACCTTACTTGGATCTTCTTCGGGCCGAAATGCTGGCGATGCTGCGCTTGTCGCTGGGATCATGCAGTCAATCGATCACGCTCTTGGCGAAAAAGCTTTATATGAAATTCCAACCATTCGCCCGCGTTACATTCAAGAGGAATATCCTTTTCAAGTCCGACCAATCAGCATGCTCCCCTGGGCGCTTTCCATTAAAATGCTCGGACTACCCACATATCGCTCGATGCTGCGGGCGGATATGTCACTAATTTTTGATGCAATTTTATTCGATCGTTCCCTCTATAATCCCCTTTTCAATCACATGTCTTCACTCTATTTAATGCTTCCACGTATTAAAAAGGCTGGACGAAAGCTCGGTTGCTTCAATGTCGGTTGTGGCCCAGTCACGACTAAGCACGGCCAGAAGATGCTTCGTGAAATTTCCGAATTGATGGATTTTATTACTGTGCGCGACCAGCAATCTCTCGAATTATTACGCGGGATCGGAGTAAAGAATACAAATATTACAGTTACTGCCGATGCAGCGCTTGTAATGGATCCAGCTCCTGCAAACCGCGTTTCACAAATACTTGATCGCCTTGGGATCAAAAGTCAGACAGAAATCTTGGCAATCAATATCAATCAATATCTTGATACCTGGGCAGACAAGAAGCGTGGACCACTCGGTAAAGAAAATTTCTTGAATATTTATAGCGCCGCGCTGAATCGTTTAGGAGCTGAGTTATCTGTGCCATTTATGTTCGTCAGCACTCAGCATCACGACGTTCCCATCACTAAAGAACTAATGACGCGCGTTACCAAAGCAAAGCAAACTGTTCTTTTTTCCAACACAGAATATAATCACTACGACATGAAAGGGGTGCTAGGTAAGGCAAGTCTACTCTATGGCATGCGCTTACATTCGATTATTCTCGCATCCTCAGCCCTCACCCCAGTAGTTGGACTGCTCTATCAACCCAAGGTTGGCCATTATATCGAATCAATTCCACTACGAGATGCGACGATTAGTTTTGATGATCTTGATGCAGATACGCTTTATACGTTTTTAAAGCAAAGCTGGGAAAGACGCGCAGAGATCAAGCAAACGCTGGCCCAGCAAATCCCAGTCTTACAAGCACGGGCTAATCTGGCGGCAGCGCTGGTTGCCAAAGAACTTGCTTAGCGGATTATGCTTCTTGCTGCCCTACTTTTCAAGTAAGGCCTTTGTCATTGCCAGTAAATACAAGGGTAAGGAGTAAATCACACTCGCACCAATCAGCCAGGTCAAATTCTCACCATAGATTAGCTGAGCAACGCTGAGCAGGATTGCAATCGTGTGCACAAAAACTGCGTGACTTAGAAAAAACCAATCAACAATCAAAACCACCATGCTCACGCTAAAGGCTAAAAATATATTTAACAGCGTGTGGCGACTGAGCATTGACCTTAGGTAGGCATGATCGATAAACCATGGGCCAAAAAGAATAATCAGCATCAGCAGCGCTGCGGTTACCCGCAGCGGAATATTCAAAAACGAAAATATCAACAAACCTTCCCGCGGATTTGTCACCAGATCGTCGCGCACAATGCTACCAATGAACGAAGCAACCATTCCTGGATGTAATTCTTTAGCATAAAAAAAGAGAAACAGCGCGGGAAAGAGCACTAAGACTAAATCTAAAATATGGCCAAACGCTCTGCGGTAAAACATTATCCAGAATTGATCACGACGATTAATTTACAACGATTCATTCACAATGATTAATTTTGATACTTGCTATGTTTTTTGCCGTATCCAAAATAAATGGCAAAACCAATCGCCATCCAAATAATTAATCGAAGCCAGGTATCATGAGGTAGCGCCAACATCTGTGCGGCTGCAACAAGCACGCCAAGAATTGGTACTAGCGGCACTGCAGGACAACGAAAAGGACGGTGTGCTCCCGGATCAGTTTTTCTGAGAATAATAATTCCCGCACAAACTAAAACAAAGGCCAAGAGTGTGCCGATTGATACAAGCTCGCCTAGAATGCCAATCGGGAAGAACCCAGCCACTACGGCAGCGAGCACTCCGGTCAAGGTTGTACCTACATAAGGAGTGCCAAACTTAGGATGAATCTTGCAGAATACTTGAGGCAATAGACCATCATTTGCCATCGAGTAAAAGATCCGCGGCTGTGCTAATAATAAGACCAATACAACCGAACTTAATCCAGCGATTGCTCCAATCTTGATGGGGAAACGTAGCCAATAAAGCCCGTCACCGGCAGCGTTAATCGCTACGGCAATTGGAGCTGGATCATTTAATTTGGGATAGGCAACAATACCTGTCATCACAAACGCAACAAGCAAATAAATGATTGTACAAATCACTAGCGATCCGATAATTCCGATCGGCATCGATTTCTGAGGATCTTTTGCTTCTTGAGCAAGTGTCGAAACAGAATCAAAGCCAATATAAGCAAAGAAAATCACCGCAGCGCCGCGAAAAATTCCACTCCAACCGTATTCACCGAATTTACCGGTATTCTCCGGAATGTATGGCGTAAGGTTATCCATGTTTACATAGGAAAACCCAAAAATAATAAACGCCAAAATTACTGCTACCTTAATGAAAACAACAATATTATTGAAAGTTGCAGATTCTCTAATGCCGCGAATTAATAGCCAAGTACAAGCAGCAACAATTAAAACTGCAGGCAGATTAATCAAGGATCCAGTTGAGCTCCAGCCTGTCTTGGGATCATAACTAAATGGAGATTTAGCTAAAGCCGCAGGAAAAGTAATGCCCAGATCGGCAAGGAAACTGACAACATAACCCGACCAACCAACAGCAACAGTTGCTCCGCCAAATAAGTATTCAAGGATCAAATCCCAGCCAATAATCCAGGCAATCAATTCACCAAGCGTTGCATAAGCATAGGTGTAAGCACTTCCTGCTACTGGAATCATTGCTGCAAACTCGGCATAGCAAAGTGCGGCAAATGCACAGCCCACGCCTGAAAGGATAAAAGATATTGCAATTGCCGGTCCCGCATATGAAGCTGCTGCCTGACCTGTTAAAACGAAAATCCCAGCACCGATAATTCCGCCAATACCAAGTAGCACGATATTCAAGGTTGTGAGCGTACGTTTCAATCCCTTTTCGCCAGAATCTGCCTGTGCAAGAATTACTTCAATTGGCTTTTTTCTCATGCGGGCTCCTTATTTGTTAATAATTAGTAGCAATAACTTCAAACACTTTTGTACGACTTTGCCCCCGAGCGCTAATCATTCGCGGAGCTGAAATCTGCACAACATTTAACGACTGATAAAGCTCGCGTGTAAGCGGAGTATCAGCATTGGAAAGCATAATATAAGCGCCCTTACGGTCTACGGCTAAGGCAAAATCACGCAGTGCTGCTTGATCTTCTAAAGTGAAGCCGGTTTTCGCAAAGCTTGTAAAACTAGCTGTCTTCGAAATAGGCACGTAGGGTGGGTCTGCGTATATAAAATCACCAGGCTCGATCACTTCCAAGATCTTAGAGTATGGCCGAACAGCAAGATCCACTCCTTGGAGAGCTTGAGAACAAGCAGTTAAATTTTCGGCGTCTAGTATTTTGGGGTTTTGATAGGCGCCGAAGGGCACATTAAATTGGCCGCGCTGATTAACGCGGAACAGTCCATTAAAACAGGTTTTGTTCAGATAAATTATTCTGGCAGCGCGTTCAGCGCTAGACCAAGTCCAGAACCCTGGGTCTCGGTCAAGATTACGTACACGGTAATATTCGCGTTCAGAGTATTTAAATTTGGAAAGCTCTTGAATGAGTTGCGGTAGCTGATCGCGGATGACCTGATAGACATTAATCAACTCGGGGTTGATGTCAGACAAAGATGCCCCTCTAGGTTGCAGCGCGAAAAAGACTGCTCCGCCACCCAAGAACGGTTCGTAATAACTTTTAAAATTCTTAGGGATACGTGAAAGGATGTCTGGCAGAATTTGGCTCTTTCCCCCTGCCCATTTTAAAAATGGGCGTGCAAGCGAAGGCTGAGGTCTAGGAATAGCGCTTTGATGCTCGACTGTTTCTACTGCTGAGATATCTGACATTGGGCCCCAGATTACCCATCATTTCTCCATAAATCAATGCGACCCTTAAATAGCTAACTAGCCCAAATAATTAGATAAAATAGATTTCCTGAATCAATTTATCAGTTATTCGGGATAAGTGTTTAGAAGGTTTTACTACAAATGATTTTACAGGCCCTGATATCTATCGTTCTTATGACACTCCCTGTCATGCAGAGTGATGCTGCGAAAGATATTCCAGTTTCAAAGTTATATGTTCGTTTGGTTAGCGTTGACCAAAGTGGAGTTGCCGTGATTGAAGATGGATTTACACGCAGTCAGGATGTTTTTGCCGTAGGCGACTGGGTTTGGAATCAGGCTCAACTTGTTAAAGTCAATGCTGATAACGTTTATCTTGCATACAATGGCAAGATTGAAAAATTACCGATCAAAGGCAGTGGACGCATTTTTCGCCCAGGCGAAAGTATTCCTCCACTTTAATACAAATTTCTTTTCCCTGTTAGTTCCGCTATTTGCTTGGCCTAAAGCCAAGTGAGTAGCGGTTTTTTTCTTGAATTTGAATTACAAAAATTGATATTTCCTAAAGGCAGTGTATATTGCAGGCATGGCACTATCTAATACTCAAGTCCGCAAATTAGTAGATCAATTCCATACTCCACTTTACGTATTTGAAGAATCAATTATTCGCAGACAGTGCCAACGTATTAAGCAGGCGCTCACGTACCCAAACACCAAGGTGCGCTACGCTTGCAAAGCACTGACATTGGGAGCCGCACTAAAGATCATCCGCAGCGAAGGGCTCTTGATCGATGCAGTATCTTTAAATGAAGTCTACCGAGCGATTAATGCTGGCTACACCTCAAGCGAAATTCTCTACACTGGTGAGTCTGCCTCAGAAGTCGCTTATAATATACTGCTTGATAAACAGGTTTTAATTAATTGCAGCTCGCTTGATCAAATGCGATTGATCGGAAAAATCACTCCGGGCAGCCCTTGCTCAATCAGGCTCAATCCTGGAGAAGGGCATGGTAAGAACAATAAGGTTAATACAGGTGGGCCAGCAAGTAAGCACGGAATTTACATTGACCAAATCGAGGAAGTAAAAAAACTCGTAACGCAGTTTGATCTTAAGCTTGTAGGCCTACATTGCCATATTGGTTCAGAAACAGATCTCAATCACTGGCTGAGGATTAACGATTTAACTTTAAGTGTGGCGCGACAATTCCCTAACCTCGAGTTTATCGACTTAGGTGGCGGGATTCCGGTTGTCTACAATCCAGACACTGACACACCGATGCCGCTTGAAGAATGGGGGCAAAAAATCTCTGAGCGTTTTGCCGCCTTTTGCCAAGAGTATGGCAAAAATGTCCAGCTACAAATTGAACCAGGTAGATTTATTGTTGCAGAATGCGGCTCACTCCTTGCTGAAGTGCAAGTTGTAAAGTCAACGCCAGAATACAACTATGTAATCGTCAACACTGGATTAAACCATAATATCCGCCCAGCAATGTATGGGAGCTTTCATGCGATTCGCTTTGTAACTCACGATGAAAGAACTGCAGCGGAGCCAAAAAAGCCTTACGTTGTAGCAGGCTATCTTTGTGAATCGGGAGACGTTTTTACTGTGGCCCGTGACGGCACACTCTTGCCGCGGGAATTCCCAGAGCTGCAAGTCGGTGATCTCATGGTCATGGAAAACGTCGGTGCTTACTGTCATTCAATGAAGAGTGAGTATAATTCGATGAATATGCCTGCGGCTGTGCTTGTGAACGTCGACGGATCTTTTAGAGTGGTTGAGCGTCGCGGTAACCTTGACGACATGATGCGACGGGAAATCGAAGCATTTTGATCTTTGCCCATAATAGGTTATTTGTTTCAAGGTCTGGCCGTTGGATTAGGCTTGAACTTGCCCTGTCCTGATGCTGTCATTGCGAGACTGCGTCAGCGGTCGTGGCAATCTCACGATTACGCGTGAAAAAGGCGTAAGGCAAAAAAGTTTAAGCCTAAGTTCAAGGATCAAGACGAACATCTAAGGAGTTTTTAAAAATGATCAATTTAACACGCGCATACGGATATCTGCTGATTGTGCTTGCAGTTTTTGGCTATATTCTTTCGGGAATGGCAAGTTTTACTGCCTTAATTCCGGCAATCTTTGGAGGTCTTGCTTTATATTGTGCGCATCTTGCTGAAAACGAACAATACCGCATGCATGCCATGCATGGCGCCTGTGGGGTAGGAATTCTTGGGCTGATTGGAAATTTTAAAGCGTTACTGCAAATCCCAACGCTAATTTCCAACATTGAAGATATTGCCCGTCCCTTGGCAACTGTATCCCGTGCAGCGATGGGATTGCTTTCACTGATTTTTGTCTGTGCCTGCGTGAAGTCATTTATTGATGCGCGAAGAAAATAGGCGCTTAAAGCTTTTCACGAACGGCAATTCATAAAGTCGCCAGACGCTAGAATACTCTTTTTCCTCTCCACCAATTCCGAGTGGAAAGTTCTCTTTTGTCTGCGGGACATATAAAGTTCCGAAAAACCAGTCCCAGAGTGAAAAAATAAAACCGAAGTTTTTATCCCAGTGGCGCGAGAGCGAGCTATGATGAATTTGATGTTGCGCAGGGCTAATCAGAACTCGACTCAAAATCGATCCATAGGACAGCCAAATATGAGAGTGCCGCAAATTATAGCCAAATACGTAATAAGCTACTAAAAACACATTTACTCCCGAAACCAGATAGAGCGACAAGGGCCCCACTCCAATCTGCTCGAGAAATCCAGCGGTCACTCCAACGCTGAGGGCGCTCAATGTCATATTCAAGATGTCATCTACAGGATGCATGCGAAATACAGTAATTGGCGTAAGCACTTCAGCTGAGTGATGAATCTTATGAAATTCCCAGAGCGTAGGAATTTTATGGCTAAGATAGTGTGCCAAGTATAAAGCGAGATCCATCGCCACAAGTAATGCCGCGCTGACAATCCAAGGTGAGATTTCTAACAGCCCTGCCGGAGCGCCTAAGCTCTCAAAGATTTCCTGACTGCGCTCTGCAACCCAATTGGTCGAGAGCATGAGTGGTCCGAGAAACAAAAAGAAAATTACGCTGTTAATAATAAAGTAAAAATAATCAACGATAGCCGAGCGATGCAGTAGTATTTCTTTAGGAAAGAGATATTTTAAGACTGACGGCGCATTACGTTTTTTTTCTTGGACGATATAAACTGCAAGGGCAATAGTAAACGCTGTGAGCAGGTAGAACCAAAAAATTCGACTGGCTGGATTGAATAACCCGCTAAGCGGGCCAAGTTCATCGAATAAATCAACGCCAATATTAGTTTCGATTCCGAATTGCATTTACTGTTTCCTGAGCGCGAAAATCTATTATTTCTTGGCCCAGGGCAATAAATTTTTCAATGGGCAACAAATTCACCCCTTCGATTTGGAAATTATTTGCCTTGATGCGTTGTTCGCTGCGGACTGCGCTTGGCTCGATCACTAAGAGTTGCAAGCTAAAGGGCAAACTATCGTGAAAATTTTCCTTAACGCGTTTAATGCCTTTACGGTCTAAGAGGCCTTCGATTGCTTGGTAGTTATAGTACTCGGGGATATAGATCACGCGCGACTGTTGTGGGTTTGCTGCTTGTTGCTTCCAAATTTTCTCAACTTCATTGAGTGGCTTTTGATTGTCGTAGCTATCGCCGATCAGTATGATTTTTTTAAATCCGTGTTGCGTTAAGCTGCGACAAATTTCTAGAATTGTTGCGGTAAAGATGCTGGGTTTAAGGCTAATTGTGCCAGCAAATTTCATATGACCTTGTGGCGGCGAGATTTCGCCTTCGGGAACATATTTTACGACAGGTGCGATTAAGGTCTGTGCTAGATTTTTGGCGATTAATTCTGAAAGGTGCGTGACGATCAGGTTATGTTTTCCTAGTTCCACGAATGGGCCATTTTGTTCGATTCCGCCTGTGGGAATAATAATTTGCGTGTAGCCGTTGTCGATTGCCGTTTGAACTTCGGGGCTTGTTAGTTTTTCAAGCCACAAACTTGAAGGTTGGGCTCTTGAAGGTTCTGCTGAGGAGTGAGTAACAAAATTCAATGCGTAAACGAGTATAGAAATCAGTAAAAAGCGCTTCATTTACCCTATCTAAAGTAGATCTAAAGAAATAATCAAACTTATTTTAATCAGTTAGACTGAGTGCCAAAACAGTTGTTGCTTATGCTGTATTCTAGGCAGTAAATTTAACCGTCTAGTAAACTGATTTTACTGGACAAAATGCAGACCCGTTGAGGAAAGTTTTGTTCGCCGAAGGAACTTTTAGCAACTGGGGTTGGGGTTACGTTTAGGGTAGATCTTTTTCCTATCGGAATTAGCCATTATGAGCAAACAACTTTTACAGGCTTTCCATCTTTAGGCACGTATTGCGTCTAGCTGAAAATATTTTAGTGCCACGCTTGTATTAATGGAATCTATCGATTCACTTGGGAAAGTAACCCAATACCAGGTTTAAAGCTGGAAGTATTCTTTCTTCATAATTCAATTTACTTTATGGATATAGTTTATGCTCTTTAACTATGCCGGCCTCATCTAGTTTGTCCATCAAGGAACCAGGGAACACTACCGGATCGATATATGGCACTCCAGGGATTCCGATTCCATTTATACATGATCTAATTGGTTCAGTGCTATTATTCGTAATAGGGGTCCACTCGGGCTGGTAATTCTTCAAGCATCTAGTCAAGTCTTCTTCATATTTTTCTGGAATATTCAGTACGCTAGAAACACCTGGATTACGCAGAGAATCTTGAATTGGCCGTGGGTATCGGGTTACTTTTTTAACTTTTTTACTTATCCATTGCAGAGTAAAATACACTTCAACTACATTATCGTCCAGATTTGGGTGTTTGTTGCGTGCAACTGAAAATATTTAAGTGCCAGGCTTGTTCTTGGGATCTATCGATTTACTGACTTGAGAAAGTAACCAGATACTAGTAGCGAACTCGGCATCGGCATCGGGCCGGAGAAAAAAATACCAGGAATGAATTCACAGTGCATACTGCTCGATAAATGCCTTTGGTGATGCTTCAAAATTCAGATAGTTTTCAGGAGTAATGATTAGCCCTTTTGTATTCGGAAATTTCTTGCGAAATGCTTCAAGGCCTTTTGAATTCTTATAGCGACCACTCTTAACCTCAATCGCATATAAATTCCTACCAATCTTTAAAACAAAGTCGACTTCCTTATCCTCTTCACGCCAGTAGTATAGCGCCTCATCAAGACGCACTAATTGCGTCCCGACCATGAGCTCAAGAGCTCTTCCAGTTTCCTCAGTAGAATACTTGTCGAGAATAGACAGATACGGCAAACAAGGTGCCATTGGTAAAATCTTTGGCGATGATGATTTTATCTTAAAAGATTTATTTGAGTACTTATCTAACGTTTTAATCAGGAATGCGCCCTCATACAGCGAAAGATAGTATTTGATTAATTCAACATTTCCTCGATCTTGAAGCTGCCCGAGGAGTTTCGTATATGAAATCTCCTGGGCTGGATATGAAATTAGTATTTCAAATGCCTGCCGAAAAAGCGCTGGATTCTTAACTGTATGATACTGAAGAATGTCTTTTTCGATCACCGTAGCGATAATCGAATTTCTCACATAACTAACCCAATCACTTGAATTAATAAACTGATACGACCCCGGATAGCCACCAAATTTTAAATACTCTTCAAAAGTAAGCTTGTACCCTTCGTTCGATTCCTTGTAATTCCAATGATAAACATTCGTAAGCTGGAAACGACCGGTCAAACTTTCACTAAGTCCTTTTTGAATTTGCAGCGAACTAGAGCCTAATAATACGCACTGAACTGGCTTCTTTGCTCGCTTTGAAGCGTCGTAGAGGGATTTAATTGTTTCAGACCAATTATAAGACTTTTGTATTTCATCAATAAAAAGAATCTTCCTCTCTTCTTGGGCTTTCTGCCAATTAAACTGCAACCACTCCCGATCTGCATGAAATACCTGATCAGCGCTTACATACAGCGCCTGCTTCGGATAATAGTCTTCAATTAATTTAAGTATGGACGTTGTTTTCCCGACTTGCCTAGGCCCTAATAATACCTGAACCAGCCCCTTTCTCGAATCAATTCGAGCCTTTAAGGCACTAATACAATTGAGATAAATTAGCCGTTCCATTTTTCATAGCTTAGCCTACCAAAAACAATAGGTCAACCTATTATTTTTGATAGGCTAATTTTTTAATGGCCGTGGGTACGGGGTTACTTTTTCAGCTGAACTCAACGACGCAACAATACACTTCCAGCTAAATTATCGTCCAGATTTAGGTGTTTGTTTCGTGCAACTGAAAATATTTTAATACCACGTTTATTAATGGAATCTATCAATTTACTTGAGAAAATAACCCAATACCAGAATTAAACCTTGACGGCCTAGTAAATGATACAGTTTGTTGTTAGTCTTCTAGCCCAATCGACAGATACGATGTGACAAATGTTATAGGTGGACAGTCATCCATTAAAATTAAGGTGAGAGTAATTAATTTTTGCTTTGCATCACACTCAAATGGAATCGGAATAACATTGTCATATTTTACTTGTGGAGCTTGAACCCCACCATTCCAAATTCCACATGGTAATGCAGGTATATTATCCGGGATTTGGTCAGATTCAATAGTGATCAATATTTGTCGTTCTTCAGATAAATCGTCTGTCTCTAGCGATTTAGGCAACGCAGAGCTGTTCGGGTAAACAACCGCTGGATTTAAATGAATACAAACTTTATCGCCATCAATTTGTTCTAATTTAAGAATGACAGAGTCGTGCAATTCTAATATTTTAGTCATATCAATTAATTCCTATTACTATGCAATTATGTCTCATTAGTTTTTTCATTTCGCGGAATAACAAAAAATGGCACAGGTGGAAGAAAGGTAGGTAAACGCATCCACCAAGGTAGTAAAATTTCGCCATTAGGTTTCGGGTTATGTGCACTAGGGGACCTGCCAGCTAGCGGAGCAGGATCAGGAACCTTGCAACCTGGCTCTAAATGCTTGCTGCCGAAATTATTTCTATCATGCCAATGATCTTTAGCTTTCCATCCCAGATCATTTGGTCTTCCTTGGTGAAAATCCAACGGACGGCCTGATGAGTCTACATACCTTTCCCCATAAGGATCCCGATGACTTAAATCTCTTTTCCACTCGGGACCTAGTCCAGATGGATTCTTTGGCAGCTTGAAATCCAACCCACTCGGGTCCACATACTTCACTGGGTTCCCGGCGACATAGGCAAACATATTATCCCCACCGGCATACTCAATCGGGTCGCGGCTCATCCAGCGGTATAAATCAGGCGCATACCACCGTGCCCCGGCTAAATACATCCCATAGACTTGCTCATCGTAGTAGTAACCATACTTACCACTTTTCTTAATTTTAATAATTAATCGCT